>JANELJ010000106.1 GCA_024511395.1 Gammaproteobacteria bacterium
CTCTGATTGCCTATTGTCATAAAAAAGACAAGCCGACAATCAGAATAGATGAGAGTGATATGAAAACTCTCTGTATTTAGGTAAATGACTGGGTTCTTATCCAGATCTCAGGTTAATTAAATAACACCTTCAAAACATTTGTAGGAGCCGTTTATTATCTGCTTACAAATGCACAAAACAAGAGGAACTCCTGAATAATGGAGCAAGAAAAGAATATGTCTGAAGAAATGTCAGAACTCGAAGAAAGTACCCAGATTTATCCTGTGTTGCCGTTGCGCGATGTGGTGGTTTACCCGCATATGGTCATACCTCTGTATGTCGGTCGTGAAAAATCCATTAATGCCCTTGAAGCAGCTATGGAAGAGGATAAGAAAATTCTGCTGATTGCACAGAAAAATGCATCAGATGATGATCCGCAGCCTGAAGATATTAATAATGTCGGTACCATAGCTTCAATTTTACGTTTATTAAAACTGCCTGACGGAACCGTTAAAGTTCTGGTAGAAGGCGATGAGCGTGCCCGTATTGAAAATATATTTACTGCCGATGACTATTTCACTGCCCAGGTCAGCGTATTTGAAAATATTCAGCTGGATGAACGTGAAGCCGATGTGTTAACCCGCACTGTCATGAATCAGTTTGATCAGTATGTCAAAATGAATGACAAGGTACCGCCGGAAATTTTATCTTCTTTATCCAGTATAGAAGACCCCAGTCGTCTGGCGGATACCATTGCCGCGCACATGCCGCTAAAAATTGAAGAAAAGCAGGTTATCCTGGAAATTTCTGATGTCCGTGAGCGCCTGGAACATCTGCTGGCTCAGATGGAATCAGAAATCGATATTCTGCAGGTTGAAAAGCAAATACGCGGCCGTGTTAAACAGCAGATGGAAAAAAGCCAGCGTGAGTATTACCTCAATGAGCAGATGAAAGCCATTCAGAAGGAACTCAACGATATTGATGATGTACCCAATGAACTGGAAGAACTGGAAAACAAGATTAAGAATAACGGCCTGTCTGCTGAAGCTAAAAAGAAAGGTCTGGCCGAGCTGAATAAACTCAAAATGATGTCGCCTATGTCCGCAGAAGCCTCTGTGGTGCGTAATTATCTTGAATGGCTGACTAATGTGCCCTGGAAAAAACGTTCCAAGGTACGCCATGACCTGGCTAAGGCTGAAGCCATTTTAGAAGAAGATCATTACGGTCTGGAAAAGGTCAAGGAACGTATCCTTGAATACCTCGCAGTTCAGCAGCGTATGAAAAAACTCAAGGGACCTATCCTGTGTCTGGTTGGACCTCCGGGTGTGGGTAAAACCTCATTGGGTCAGTCGATTGCTCGTGCGACTAATCGTAAATTTACCCGTATGTCTCTGGGTGGTGTGCGTGATGAGGCTGAAATTCGTGGTCACAGAAGAACTTATATCGGTTCCATGCCGGGCAAGATCATTCAGAATATGGCCAAGGTCGGGGTTAAAAATCCGTTCTTCCTGCTGGATGAAATTGACAAGATGGCTATGGATATGCGCGGTGATCCATCCTCAGCACTGCTGGAAGTTCTGGATCCGAAGCAGAATAATACCTTTAATGACCACTATATGGAAGTGGATTACGATCTGTCCGAGGTTATGTTTATTGCCACATCCAACAGTATGAATATTCCGGGGCCACTGCTTGATCGTATGGAAGTGATCCGTATTCCGGGTTATACGGAAGATGAAAAACTGAACATTGTTTCACGTTATCTGATACCCAAGCAGATGAAAAATAACGGTTTGAAAGAAACTGAACTAAGCATCAGTGAAGGGGCTATCAGGGATATTATCCGCTATTACACCCGTGAAGCCGGGGTACGTAGTATTGAGCGTGAAATTGCCAAGATTGCCCGCAAGGTGGTTAAGGAAATTCTGCTGGATAAGAAAGTTAAAAAAGTATCGGTTACCAGCCGTAATATTGAAAAATACCTGGGTGTTAAATGCTTCCGCTACGGCAGTGTGGAACAGGAAAACCAAGTTGGCCAGGTAACAGGCCTTGCATGGACTGAAGTCGGCGGTGAAATTCTTACCATTGAAACTGCGGTTATGCCCGGTAAAGGTAAAAACAGTGTTACTGGTCAGTTAGGTGATGTGATGAAAGAGTCCATTCAGGCTGCACTGACGGTGGTACGCAGTCGTTCTGATATGCTGGGTATTGATCATGAAGTGTATGAGAATAAAGATATTCATATTCACGTTCCTGAAGGCGCTATTCCAAAGGATGGCCCCAGTGCCGGTATCGGCATGTGTACCGCGATTGTGTCGGCCCTGACCGAAATACCGGTTAAAGCCAATGTTGCGATGACAGGCGAGATTACACTGCGTGGTGAGGTCTTACCTATTGGTGGTCTGAAAGAGAAGCTTTTGGCGGCTCTGAGAAGTGGAATAAAGACCGTTATTATTCCGGAAGAAAACCGTAAGGATTTGGTTGAACTGCCTAAAAACATCGTATCAAAACTGGAAATTATACCGGTTCAGTGGATCGATGAGGTCTTTCAGATTGCTCTTGAACATATGCCTGAGCCGGTTTCCGGAAAAAAAGCGGCTTCAACAACCGCAATGTCTACCCGCAAAAAAAATGCGGCAATTCGAGCTCATTAACAGGGCATTGAAGGTGCAAAACAGGCTGTTATCAGGAAGCCTGTAGACACGAGAAAAATATAAAAATACCGGAATTAATATTCCGGTATTTTTTTGTCTGAAATTTATAAAATACTGAGAAAGAGAAGCTAACATTTTGTTTTCAAAAATTATTATTTAAATTTTGAAAACAAGCTGTAGCAAGGCCTGAACAAAGCTTTTATGTTTAATTCAAGAAATTTTAAATTAATTACAAATTTAACTAGATTTTAACAATAAATTTTGCTTCAATATTCGGGTATCCGTTGTAACACAACGTCTAAGTTAATTTATAATAATTTTTTTACGTATTATCTATAATCTGACTGTTCAGTTTTTATCTAACAAAAAATCAGACAAATGTCAATAACTATATGCATATCCATTTTACTGGAATTCATTTATTGAGATCTGTTATTTAGTTTGTTGTAAAAAAACTTTCTGTCATTTCGTGGGTAAACAGAAAGGGGACCACTTGTGAACAAATCCGAACTTATTAATGCTATTGCTGAAAACGCTGATCTGTCAAAAGCTTCTGCTGGTCGTGCATTAGATGCCACCATTAAAGCTATTACAGATTCTCTTGTTAGCAATGAACCAGTCACCTTGATTGGCTTTGGAACTTTTGAAGTTAGAGAAAGAGCGGCCCGTACAGGCCGTAATCCTCGTACTGGCGAAACTATTCAGATTAAAGCGGCAAAAAATCCTGCATTTAAAGCTGGTAAAGCTTTAAAAGACGCGGTAAACTAAGCCAGATTTTTTTGTGGCTATTGCTTTAAATACCTTGATATAAAGCTTAATAAAAACTTTTATTCTGTGTATTTAAAATTTCTCTACAGAAAAACAATAGCTGCAATAATTTGCGGGTGATTAGCTCAGCTGGTCAGAGCACCGCCCTTACAAGGCGGGGGGCATAAGTTCGAATCTTATATCACCCACCAACTACTCTCGATGAGAAAAAGAAATTCTTGACGAGAAACTAAAACTATACGAGATATAGAGAAAACCAGAAACCCTTTACTTAATGAGTAAAATTTTTGGAATGAATTCAGGAGCGGTAGTTCAGCTGGTTAGAATACCTGCCTGTCACGCAGGGGGTCGCGGGTTCGAGTCCCGTCCGTTCCGCCATATTAAGGAAGCGCGTTTTTAACGCGCTTTTTTTTTTGAAACTTTTTTGAAACCAATATTTACACGACTGAGATAAATATATGTTATTACACAGTATCAGAGAAAAGGCGACAGGATGGTTTGCCTGGGTAATTGTTATTCTGATTTCCATCCCTTTCGCACTATGGGGCATTAATAGTTATATTACGCCTGATTCCAATCCGGCTGTTGCCCATGTCGGTGATTACAAAATTACCGTATCTGAGTTTCAAAATGCTGTTCAGAATAAATCACAACAATTACAGGATAAAGTAGAAAGCAGTTTAATCAAGCAATTAGTGCTGGAAAAACTGATTAATAATCGAGCCCTGATCAATTATCTGACAGAAAAAGGTTTTACCATATCCAAAGCGCAGATTGACGAATATATTCGTAACGATCCTACCTTCCAGCTTGACGACAAATTCTCAACAGACTTATACAATCGTTATTTGCCCGGTGCGTATAGCAAGTCTAATTACCGCAGCAATGTGGCAACCCAGTTATTACTGCAGCAATTTGCTCAGGGTATTAACCAGTCAGCCATTGTGTCTGAGCAGGAAGTTAAGCGGGTTATTCAGTTGATAAAACAGAAAAGAGACATTTCCTATGCGATTTTTAAGGCAGATACTTTTAAGGACAGTGTAGAAATCAGCGATGAAGAAATAAAAAATTATTATCAGAACTTTAAACAGCAGTTTGAAAATCCCGAGAAAATCAAACTGGCTTATCTTGAAATATCCAGAGGTGATATTGCCAAAGATGTTGAAGTAACAGAAGAACAGATAGAAAAATACTATCACGATAACCTGGCTAAATATACTCAGCCTGAACGTCGAAAAGCCAGCCATATTCTGTTTACTGTAGCTACTGATGCTGATGAAGCAACTAAAGCCCGGGTAAAAAAAGAAGCACAGGAAGTTCTGGATAAAATTAAAAATGGCGCTGATTTTGCTGAAATGGCCAAACAATATTCCAAAGATCCCGGTTCGGCTGATAAAGGCGGTGACCTGGGCTTTTTCGGTACCGGAGAAATGGTGCCGGCTTTTGAAAAGGCTGCGTTTGCACTTAAACCCGGCGAAGTCAGTGAACTGGTAGAATCATCCTTTGGTTTCCATATTATCAAGTTAAGTGAAGTACAGGGCGGTGAATCTAAACCACTGGAAGAAGTAAAAGATCAGATTGTGGCTGACCTGCAGTTTGAAAAAGCAGAAAACAGTTATTTTGAAAAAGCCGAAACTATGCAGACACTGGCTTTTGAACAGCCCGATTCTCTTGAACCGGTAGCCGCTGAACTTAATTTAAAAATTAAGGAAAGTGATTTAATCAGTCAGCAGGGTGGAGAAGGTATTTTTGCCAACCCCAAATTACTTAATGCTGCTTTTAGCGAAAGTGTATTTGAAGAAGGTAATAATAGTGATCTGATTGAACTGGATGATGATCATGTTGTCGTGATCAGAATGGTTGAACGAATTCCTGCCAATATCAAACCGTTGGAAGAAGTTAAAGAACTGATTAAAACTCATCTACAGCAACAGCAGGTTTCTGCCAAAGCCCAGGAAAAGGCCGCAGAAATAATCAAGCAGTTGAATAGCGATAAAACCATGGAAGACATTGCCCAGGCTAATTCTCTAAAACTCGAAACGGCAGGTTATGTTGATCGTCAGGCTGCTAATGTACCCAGGGCTATCCTGAATAAAGCTTTTACCATACCCAGAGATGTCAAGTACACCAGTACTAAAATGATTAATGGTGATGTGGCCATTGTTGCAGTGGATGCGGTCAAGGATGGTGACACTGATAACAAGGTGCTTTTTGAAGACATTAAAAAGGCTTTGCTGCAAAATAAGGGTAATCTTGAAACCGCTTTATCTACTTTACAGATCCGGTCTGAATCAGAGATAAAAGTTAATGCTAAGGCTCTGACTGAAGAAGAGTTGGAGTTGTAATTATTTAATTTAAAAGGAGAGTCCGGTGAAGCTTAAGCTGCATTGGCAGATTTTAATTGCTCTTGTTGTATCAGTTTTTGCCGGACTGCTTGCCGGGCCGGATGCTGCTCTGTTCGGTGTTACTTATGACAGTATATTCGAGTTTGTCGGAAAGTTATTCCTGCAGGCTCTAATGATGCTTATTGTCCCTCTTATCATGTCTTCTATTATTATGGGGATTGCCGGTATTGGCGGTGAAGAAGATCTGGGTCGGATGGGTATTAAAACCCTGTTTTATTATACGGCCACCAGTTTTATTGCTATTACCATTGGCCTGCTTGTTGTTAATCTTATTCAGCCCGGCTATATAGACGGTCAGCCCGCACGAGACTTAATTGGTTTACAGCAGGTTCCCGAATCAACTCTGGCTAAGGTGGAAGGCAAGGGTGCCGGGGATGTGGCGGATATTTTTCTACGTATTATTCCCTCCAATGTTCTGGCTGCAGCCCATAATGGTCAGATGCTTGGACTGATTTTTTTTAGTCTGATGTTTGGTTTTTTTATGACCCGTATTTCGGAAGGCCCGGCAAAAGCCCTGAAAAACATTTGGCAGGGTGTATTTGAAACCATGATGGTCATGACCGACTTTATTATGAAGTTTGCCCCCATAGGGGTATTCGGTCTGGTGGCTCATGTTATTGCCAGTATTGGTTCTGATAATATTGCTCACCTATTTGGCTCCCTGGCCATGTTTATGCTCAGTGTACTGCTGGCCCTGGCCATCCATGTATTTGTCATCATGCCCATCATTCTTTATTCCGTTGGTCGGGTAAATCCTTGGCGTCATATCCGGGCCATGTCCCCGGCCATGCTGACCGCATTTTCCACAGCATCTTCCAGCGCTACCTTACCCGTTACCATGGAGTGCGTTGAAAAAAATGCCGGCGTTTCCAACCGTACCTCCAGTTTTGTCCTGCCTCTAGGGGCAACCGTCAATATGGACGGCACAGCACTGTATGAATGCGTCGCCGCCATGTTTATTGCCCAGGCCTATGGTATTGAACTCAGTTTTATGACTCAGTTTACCGTGGTTATGGTCGCTCTGCTGACTTCTATCGGAGTAGCCGGTATTCCCGCGGCCAGCTTGGTCGCTATAACCATTATTATGACGGCTATTGGTCTGCCGCTGGAAGGCATTGGCCTGATCCTAGCGGTAGACAGAATTCTGGATATGTTCAGAACTTCGGTCAATATTTTCAGTGACTCCTGCGGTGCTGTAGTGATTGCAAAAACAGAAGGGGAAACGGGAATACTGGAAAAATAGACTGGTTTCCTAATAATCCGTAGTGAGTAGTTAAGCCTTATCATTTAGGTCCTCTTCATACTGAACAATTACTTAATAATCATCTGAAACTTACAGATAATATAAATGATAGTAGAAAGTGCAAAACCAACCGTTTTGATTGTTGATGATATGCCGGAAAATATTGATATTTTGCGCGGTATTCTCAAGGATGACAAAACGACCGTTTACTGGTGGTATTCATTATTGGAATCCATTGTTAAACATAAACGAAAACAATTTTTGGTAAAATTGTTCTATGCTACTGCATATAAAGCGTTTCAGCATAGTCGCAATTAAACTGCTCCAAACCAAAGCTTCCATCAATGCGGGATTACTGGTTTGAAACCCCTGCAAGTTATT
>JANELJ010000340.1 GCA_024511395.1 Gammaproteobacteria bacterium
CCATTCTGACACCTCAATAATTGATTATTATTATCTCTTATTAAAGTGTCCGGTTCCATTAGACCAGAACACTTTTTCCTTTTTTGGTTTATCTGCATTTATGTCTAATGGTTTTTTCAGGCCAATATTAGGTGACTGAGATGACAGTTTTGCGACAAAATGATTAATTTATTATGAAATTTGAGACTTTTTTGCTAAAGCTTTATGATTTGTATTCAGTTAATCAGTTGTTGCTTATGTCCTATTCATTCATACCTCATCAGCCTGACCTGCGGGTCAGCAGAACATTGTCAGAAAATACCGGCCGGTTATTTATTATGCTGAGCTTTTTACTGGCGATGACTTCTGTTTATGCCTGGCCGCCTTTACAGCTATATATCGAATTTACCCCTGAAAACGGCGTGCTTCGTCCTGAACCTGGGCATTATTCCGGTCCGGTAACCATTACCCGGCCCATTACTATAGAAGGGCAGGGCAAGGTTATTGTGGATGCAGAGGGTGTCGGCAGTGTTCTGACGGTAGCGGCCGATAATACAGTCATTACCGGTCTGGAACTGATTAATTCCGGAAATTCCTTTGATGATATGGATGCCGGTATTACTTTAAAAGCGGATAAGGTGCGTCTTGAAGACAATGTCATTCATGACACCCTGTTCGGGATTAATATTGCCGGTGGCAATGATAATATTGTCCGGCATAACCGTATCAGCTCCAAAGACCGTGAACCGGCCCTGAGAGGGGATGGACTGCGGATGTGGAACAGTCATGACAATCTGATCACGGATAATAGTTTTATTAAGGTACGGGATCTGTTTCTGACCAATTCTGAAGCTAATCGCTTGGAAAATAACTATATCAGCCATAGCCGTATAGGCTTTGAGCTGATTTTTTCCCACGAAAACGAGCTGCTTTATAATACCATTGAATACAATTCAACGGGGTTTATGGTGGTTTATTCCAATGATTTGCTGATCCGGAAAAACACCATAAGGCATTTAAGGAGTTTTGCCGGTTCAGCCATGGCCTTTAAGGAAAGCAATAATATTCAAATTCTGGACAATAAAATCCTGCACTGTGCTATCGGCATGAGTGCTAATGCCCCCCTTGATCCGGAAAATATTATTACCATGAAAAATAACCAGTTTTTATATAACGATATTGCCCTGTATTTTTATGGTGAACGGGGAGGCCATGTTTTAGAAAAAAACCAGTTTATTGCTAATATTCTGGATGTTCAGGCCAGTATTCCTGAAGCCTCGTTTTATAACCAGTGGCACGGCAACTACTGGGATCGCTACGAAGGTTTTGACCGAAACCATGACGGTATTGGCGATACGCCTTATCAAAGCTTTCTCTGGGCTGACCGGCTATGGGTGGATGTGCCCATGACCCAGTTTTTTCGTGCTACCCCCATATTAGAAACCATTGATTTTATGGAACGTTTTACCAGCTTCAGTGATCCCGCTGTTATGCTGCGTGATCCTGAACCCATGATCAACAGACCCTGAACTTTGCGTATAATTTTCAGTTCAACTGGACAAATACCGGCCTTTATTACCAACGAACCCTACCGGCTGGATAAACGCAATATTCAATATACCATTTTAAATCCAACTTCTTACGGTTCTCAGTTTTATGATGTCAATCTGTTTACTTCCCAGAAACAACTGCAGCAAAATCCCAGAAGAATCCGGGCTTTTGTCAGGGCTACGATTAAGGGCTGGAAATATGCCCTGAAACACAGTGATGGGATAATTGATATTATTCTGGAAAAATACAATAGCCAGAATAAAAGCAGAGACAACCTGGAGTATGAGGCAAAAATTATTAACAGCCTAGTATTGCCGAATATTTATCCTGTGGGCAGTGTAGACTGCAAAATTGTTAAATAAATGGCCCAAGATTTTATCCAGTCCGGTATTGTTAAACAAAAGAAAACGGTTAATTTTGATGATTTTGTATTTAACAGGCATTGTTCGTCGGTTAAAAAAGACGAACTGTTTACAGAAATGCAGCGTCAATACCTAGATAACCTGAGATCTGGATAAGAACCCAGTCATTTACCTAAATACAGAGAGTTTTCATATCACTCTCATCTATTCTGATTGTCGGCTTGTCTTTTTTATGACAATAGGCAATCAGAGAACCA
>JANELJ010000341.1 GCA_024511395.1 Gammaproteobacteria bacterium
CTATTTAAATTTGGTTCTTCAAAAAGTATTGTTAAAAACCGGTTTAATAATTCATCCGCTTATTGTAAATGCCGGGATTAAAACCGTTGCTTTGCATAAAATAACATCATTTTACTTTTTTTTCTAAAATCAGAATGGTTTGAGTGGAAAAATTATTATTAACATAACAGCCGGAATAGCATTTTAATGTCTTAATCCGGGCATTAAAGGGAGCATAGACTTTGCTGTAATCCTTGTCCCATTGAACATGTACCAGCTTGTTTTTAGCCTGGGCCAGTTCAGCCTGTGCTTCCCGGTATTTGACTCTGGACTGCTGTAAATCGTAGTCTGACAGGAGGGTACGTTCGTAAAGCTCTATGGAACGCTCAACCTCTTTTTTGGCTTCACTGGCTTTCAGACTGGCCATACGGACATTAGCCTGTGCTTCTTCAAGGTTGCTGTTTATCAGGCGATCATCAAATTCAAATAACAGCTCCCCTTTTTTAACGGTCTGCCCTTCTGTTACATGGATTGTTTTTATAACACCCGAAGATATGGCTGATGATATGAGGAACAGATCAGCCTGAGTCTCTGAATAAGCGATGCCTGTGGAAAAGATAAGTAAAAGCCACAAAATAAATTTAAAGAAATAAATGTTCATAAATATTCCTGTATTACCCTCACCCTCTCCCGAAGGGAGAGGGAATATACATAGATGGATATTATTTGTAGTAATTCATTGGATTACCAACCAGGACATCCAGTTTGGCCCAGTTTATGGCCAATTCAAAGACGGTCTGAGCTTTAAACAACTGAGCATCACTGAGTTTAACCATGGCATCGCCCAGATCACTGGTCACTTCCAGTTCATATAAAGCCCGGCTTCGGTCAAGATACAGATCCCGATAATCTATAGTTAAATCCGGGTCATCAAACTGGCGTTTTAGATCACTGATTTTTAACCACAATTCTAGTATCTGCTGTTCAATTTCCTGGCGGGTCAGCAGACGCTCTGACTCCAGCTGAACCAGTTCACCGGTGGAGCGTCTGATCTTGGCATTTTCCTGACCGGCTTGGTAAAGAGGCACACTGACTTCAATACCAGCCCAGTATTTATCGGAGGTACCCAGCTCTCTGGCATAATCAGCGGCCTGCAGTTTGGCTTCAATAACCGGATATTTTTCCGCCTGATAACCCACAATCTTCAGTCGCGCTGATTTAAGCTTATATTCCAACGCCACTAAACGGGGATTCTGATCAAATGCCTGTTGATATAATAATTCAACATCCGGCAGTTCCCGCTTTACTGATAACAGGTGCAGTTGTTCCAGGTCCGGAGCCTCCAGTTGTTCGGGAAGATACCCCAGTGAGATAAGCTGGGACAGGCGCAATCGGGTCAGTCTTTGATCACTTTGAGCCTGCATCTGTTCCCGGCGGATCTCACGATACTCATTTTCAGCTTTTAACAGTTCAATATCAGAAATTTTTTTTAGTTCAAACTCTGAACGCAGTTTATCCAGCCGAACATATACAATGGACATGGCTTCCATGGAACGACTGTAGATAATATCCGCCAGTAAGACATTAAAATAGGCCTGCATAATGGCGACAACTCGTTTTGACAGATAATCACTGTACAGGGCATTCACCGATGCCAGGTTAGCCTTACTGGCATCAATCAGAGAACGAGTCTGGCCAAAGTCATACAGGCGTTTGGAAATATCCAGGCTTAACTTACTATCATTGGTTTTTGAAGCCGGTACTATTTTGGAAGGTTCAACATAACGAAGCCGGCCATTAATATAAACATAGACCCCCTCATTAGCATGGGCGATGTCCTGTTCGGCCAGAGCTATCTGCTGTTGTGCGGAGAAACTCATCATTTCCGGTGAATCAGACTGGGAAGCTCTGGACAGGGCAAATTCCAGAGTAACCGGTTCAGGTATAGTCCGAGCATTAAGACTGGATACACACGCGGATACCAGAAACAGTAAACAGCTCGAAAAAAAATATCCCCCCCCGGATGATATTTTTAACATAGTTTATTTTATCTAAAGTTTAGAGCGACAGCTCACCCTTGAGAGTCCTGTTTCGCTCATACGTTCTTTAACAATTTGTTTATAACCAGCTGTTTTGAAATTGTTTTTATAACAAATCTTCAAATCGCC
>JANELJ010000010.1 GCA_024511395.1 Gammaproteobacteria bacterium
AAACTCATGTATAGCTACCAGTAATGTAATGGTAAAAATAAAGGCAGGTAAGGTTGTAGCTAGATTATTCATAAATTAGACAGTACAGTTTTAACCATTTTTTTGAAGGAACCCGAAATATCAGCTTAACAGCAATTCATTCGCTGTGATCCGTGCCTGTTGATCGGCACTTAATACTACATCCATAGTGTTAACATTGTGCACTGTTAAGCGTTCCATTGTCTGCTCAACGAGCCGGGCAATTTGAGTAAAGGCAATTTTTTCATTTAAAAAAGCATCCACAGCCACTTCATTGGCCGCATTTAATATAGCCGGAGCAGAGCCTCCCAGACGCAGGGCATTATAAGCCAAACGCAGACAGACAAAACGTTCAAAATCAGGCGCCTGAAAATTCAGCTGCGCCACCTGAAAAATATCCAGTTGTTCAACACCAGAGGCCATACGCTCCGGCCAGGCCATGGCATGAGCAATGGGGGTTCTCATATCAGGATTACCCAACTGCGCCAGTACCGAGCCATCATTGTAGGATACCATGGAATGGATCACACTTTGCGGATGGATCACCACCTGAATATCATCCGCCGTGGCATTAAACAGCCAGCTGGCTTCAATGACTTCCAGTCCCTTGTTCATCATGGTAGCCGAATCCACAGAGATTTTCCGACCCATTTCCCAGTTGGGGTGAGCACAGGCCTGATCCGGCGTCACATTGGGCAGTTCAGACAGTGATTTGTTCAGAAAGGGGCCGCCGGAAGCGGTCAGCAGGATTTTTTCAACACCAAAGTCATGCAAACTGCCCATCTGATTCGATGAGGCTGAATTGGCCTTCATTAGCTGGCTAGGCATAGACTGAAAAATCGCATTATGTTCACTGTCTATGGGCAGCAGCACAGCATTATTGTCCTTGACGGCCTGCATAAATAAAGCACCTGACATAACCAGGGATTCTTTGTTAGCCAGTAAAATTCGCTTGCCGGCATGAGCCGCCGCCATCGATGAACTTAAACCGGCCGCCCCGACTATGGCCGCCATTACATAATCCACAGCCGGATCAGAGGCTATTTTGTCCAGGGCATCAGCCCCGGAAAGTACCTGTATGGCCTGGGTATCCGGATGGGCTTTTAATTTCTGAGCCAGTTGTTCGGCACTGTTTTCATCTACCATAACCGCATAAGCCGGCACAAAGTCCAGACATTGCTGGTACAGTCGCTCAACATTATTATTAGCGGTCAGGGCCCAGGCCCGAAAGCGTTCCGACTGGCGTGAGATAACATCCAAGGTACTAGTGCCTATGGAACCGGTAGCCCCTAAAATAGCAATATTTATCATGTAATTTGTCTCATTCGCTAAAGATCGCTTAGTGCATGATTAAAAAGCGGAAGATGCGTTATGCAGATAGGTCAATGACAGGGCAATATAAAATACCGGTGCTGCAGCCGTCACACTGTCCATACGATCCAGAATACCACCATGACCGGGTAGAATATTACCGCTGTCTTTCAGATTGGCCTGGCGTTTAAACATACTTTCCATAAGATCACCGGCTACTGAAAAAATTACGGTTACTAGGCTGATCCCTGTAATATACAGATAATCCTGCATACCGGCGTTATTCCACAGAGCAAAAACCAAGGCAATAAACAATGCCAGCAGCATACCGCCGTACACCCCTTCCCTGGATTTACCCGGACTGATAGCTGGAGCCAGCTTGTTTTTACCAAAACGCCGACCGGAAAAATAAGCCCCGGTATCAGCAGCCCAGACCAGCATCATTACGGATAATACCAGATAAGGCCCGCTAATTTGCCCATCACCAATCTGCACAGCAGAAATAGCATGGATTGCCGTCAGTGAATACCAGGTCATGGTCAGCAGGATTACTCCCAGCACCGCAATCATCGGTGGCCTGTCTTTCCAGAAAGACGCACTGCTCGGGTAAGCAAAAATTAACAACAGGGCTAACAGCCAGAAACCGGCTGACACAGCATTCATTACCATAGGTGAAATAACAAAATTAATTAACCAGAGGGAATAAATGACCGTAGTAACAATAACGACATAAGCCAGCTTAGCCAGAACAGAGGGAAATTTCGCAAACCCGGCCCATTCATAAGCGGCAATTAAGGTAACTACACCGATAACCGCTGCAAAAGACTGATTGCCTAAAAACAGGATGGTATACAGTGCAAGGGGAAGTAAAACAAGGGCAGTAATGATTCTCAGCTTTAACATGTATTATTTCTGCTCTTGTTCGTTTTTATTGGTACTGCTGTTAAGCTGTTCACCGGTACGGCCAAAACGTCTTTGTCTGGAACGGAAAGAATCAATAGCCACCTGAAATTCTTTTTTGGAGAAATCCGGCCATAAAATATCGGTAAAATACAGCTCGCAATAGGCCAGTTGCCAGAGAATAAAATTACTGATCCGCTGCTCTCCCCCGGTACGGATAAATAAATCCGGCTCCGGCAGATCCCTTAATGACAGGTATTGTTGCAGGGTTTCTTCGCTGATATCTTCAGTAGACAGGCGTCCCTGCTGGACTTCATAAGCCATTTTTTTTGCCGCCTGAGTAATATCCCAGCGCCCACCGTAATTAGCGGCAATATTTAAAACCAGACCGGTGTTATCTGCAGTCTGGGCTATGGCTTTATTAATCAGGGTTTGAATTTTTTCTGGAAAAGCAGAAAGATCGCCGATAATGCGCAATTGTACGTTATTTTCGTCTAACTTCTTAACTTCACGTGTCAGAGCCGCGGCAAACAGCTCCATTAACAGCCCCACTTCCTGTTTGGGTCGACGCCAGTTTTCGCTGCTGAAGGCAAACAGAGTCAGAGCCTCTATTTTCTGCTCAACACAACTGCTGACGATTTTTCTTACCGCACTGAGTCCGGCTTTATGACCGGCAAAGCGCGGCATAAAACGTTTTTTGGCCCAACGACCATTGCCGTCCATAATAATACAGACATGGCGTAAATCATTTCCCTGGCTGCCAGTGGGCTTATCCTCGGGCATTTTAGATTTCCATCAGTTCTTTTTCTTTTTCTGCAAGAATCTGATCAATTTCCTTAACATGCTTGTCGGTCAGTTTTTGAATCTCATCCTGAGCGCGACGTTCTTCATCTTCAGAAATTTCTTTTTCTTTTTCCAGTTCCTTTAAGGAACTATTGGCATCGCGACGGATATTACGAATAGCCACCTTGGCATTTTCACCTTCCTGGCGTACCACTTTAATTAAACCTTTACGGGATTCTTCTGTTAAAGGCGGTAAAGGTAAACGTATCAGTTCACCATTAGTCGCTGGATTGAGGCCCAAATTGGAACTTAGAATGGCTTTTTCCACTACAGGGATCAGCTGTTTTTCCCACACCTGGATAGACAGCGTCCTGGAATCCAGAACAGACACATTGGCCACCTGGTTTAAAGGGGTTTCACTGCCGTAATATTCTACGGTAATACTGTCCAGCAAACTGGTGTGTGCCCGCCCGGTTCTGATTTTCATCAGATCCTGTTTCAGGGATTCAATGGTTTTACCCATACGGGTCGCGGCATCATTTTTTACTTCATTAATCATCTGTTTTATTCTCCTGCGGATAACACCAGGCATTATTCTGGTCTTTTATCACCCTTCACTCAGCTTTTTTACTCAACAAGCGTACCTTCATCGCCGCCTTCAATGACTTTCTGCAAAGCACCTTCCTTGGTCATGTTGTACACACGCACTGGCATATTATGATCCCTGCACAGAACAATAGCTGTGGCATCCATGACATTTAATTTTTTCTGCAGTACTTCATCATACGTCAGATGCTTAATTAAAGTTGCACTGGAGTCCTTAACCGGATCAGCCGTATAAACCCCATCTACCTTGGTGGCTTTAATAACCACATCGGCTTCTATTTCTATGCCGCGCAGACTGGCAGCAGAATCTGTGGTAAAAAACGGGGTTCCGGTACCGGCAGCAAAAATAACCACTCGCCCCTTTTCCAAGTGACGAATGGCCTTTCGGCGGATATAGTCTTCACAGACCTGATGAATAGGTAAAGCAGACATGACTCGTGCCGCTACACCGTTTTTTTCCAGTGCATCCTGCAGAGCTAGGGAATTAATAACAGTAGCCAGCATACCCATATGGTCACCGGCTACCCGGTCCATGCCTGAAGCAGCCAGACCGACACCACGGAAGATATTACCTCCGCCAATAACAATACCGACCTGAACACCCTGGTTAATCAGATTCTTGACCTCTTTGGAAATGTAGGTCAGAACCTGCGGTTCAATACCAAAATTCTGTTCCCCCATTAAAGCCTCACCGCTGAGTTTTAACAGGATTCTTTGATATTTTACGCTCACAGGCTGCTCCTTTTTATTATTTGGGTCGATATTTGAATTTCTCTGTGCTTTCTGGCCATTAAGACCAGAAAGCGGGAGAGCAGTTAAGCGAAATTAACTGCCAATTTGAGCCATAACTTCTGATGCAAAATCTTCTGATTTCTTCTCAATACCTTCACCCACTTCCAGACGGGTAAAGCCCAGAACTTTAGCATCAGCATCTTTAACCAGTTTTTCAACGGTGATATCAGGATCTTTAACAAAAGCCTGACCCAGCAGAGTATTGTCCTTGATAAAACGCTTAATTTTACCTTCAACAATTTTCTCAATAATATTTTCAGGCTTACCGCTGTTAGCCGCTTCGGCTGCTGCAATTTCTTTTTCCTTGGCCAGTTCAGCGGCATCAAGAGAGGCTTCATCCAGACCCTTAGGATTACTAGCGGCAACATGCATGGCCACATCCTTAATCAGTTCTTCATTACTGCCCTGCATATCAACCACTACACCAATCTTGGTACCGTGCAGATAGGCACCCAACTGACCTTCGGTTTCAAAAGTCACAAAACGACGTACTGACATGTTTTCACCGATTTTTGCAATCATGGTTTTCAGTACCGTTTCAATGGTGTCAGAATCACCATCATTTAAAGGCATCTGCAGCAGTTCTTCAACATTAGCCGGATTAGATTCTAAAATACGCTTAGCCACAGCGCTGGCAAAATTACCGAACTCATCACCCATGGCAACGAAGTCGGTTTCACAGTTAACTTCCAGCATGACGCCTTTTTTATTATCATCACTGAATTCTGCAACCACTTTACCTTCAGCCGCGATACGACCGGCTTTTTTGTCCGCTTTTGCCAGACCGGTTTTACGCATATGTTCGATGGCTGCATCAATATCACCATCCATTTCAACCAGTGCTTTTTTGCACTCCATCATACCTGCGCCCGTACGCTCGCGCAGTTCTTTTACCATTGCAGCAGTAATTGCCATTGTTCTTTGACCTCTGTTTCTTTAATCAGCAGAAGAGAAAAGTCTCAACTTAGTTTCTACTCACTAATTTAAATTCTCAATAAAAATTGTCCGGCTTAAATCACCTGACTTAAACCGGACTTATACACTATATAATGCTTATGATGTCTGCTTTTCAACTTCTTCTGCAGCATCCACTTCAACAAAATCATCAGCAACCACTTCAGTACTGGCAGACTTGGCATCCAGAATGCTGTCAGCCACAGCCGATGTATACAGATTGATAGCACGAATTGCATCATCATTACCTGGGATAATATAATCAATACCTTCAGCTTTATTGTTGGTATCAACCACACCAATCACAGGAATACCCAGTTTATTGGCTTCCTGAACCGCAATTTTTTCATGACCGACATCAATAACAAACAGAGCCTGAGGCAGGTTATTCATATCTTTAATACCGCCCAGACTTTTTTCCAGTTTGTCCAGTTCACGGGAATGCATCAGCACTTCTTTTTTGGTCAGGGTATCAAAAGTACCGTCAGTAGAGGCTTTTTCCAGATACTTCAGGCGCTTGATAGACTGCTTAACGGTTTTAAAGTTAGTCAGCATACCGCCTAACCAGCGATGGTTCACATAAGACATATTACAGCGAAGAGCCTGTTCTTTAATTGCACGGCTTGCCGCACGCTTGGTGCCTACAAACAGAACCTTGCCGCGCTTGGATGCAACCTGGCTGATAAAGTTCATGGCATCATTGAACATTGGCAGCGTTTTTTCCAGGTTGATAATATGAATTTTATTACGCTCACCGAAAATATATTGACCCATTTTAGGATTCCAGTAGCGAGTTTGGTGACCGAAATGAACGCCTGCTTCTAGCATCTGGCGCATAGTGACTTTTGCCATAATTTTTGTTCCTTTAAATAAGGGTTGGGATCTCACCCGTATCCCATAAACCAACCCGTTCAATACCTTGCAGTACATCCCGAGCACCCGGATTTATGTGTCGATACAGGTTCGGATTAATTAAATTCACAGGGAATTTAAATGATTGTCCCTGAACAGATGCTACTAACTATATAACCTACATATAACTTTCCACACATATCAGGGCGTGCGTATTATTCCATAAAAGCCTGAAAACAACAATCTTTCTTTGCCTGTGAAAGCAATAAACTTTGAATATCACAGCAATAAAAGAGATAATGCCCCGAACTGAATATAACAGCCTAATTTGAGCCGCAAAAAGACTATATGAGTATCAATATAAAAACCCCAGAAGAAATCGAAAAAATGCGCATCGCCGGCAAGCTGGCCGCCGATGTACTGGAAATGATCACACCTCATGTTCAGGCGGGTATTACCACCGATGAGCTGGATCGGATCTGCCACGATTATATAGTAAATGAACAGCAGGCCATCCCTGCTCCGCTGGATTATCATGGTTTTCCAAAATCCATCTGTACCTCTGTCAATAATCAGATCTGCCACGGCATCCCCAGTGACAAAAAACTTAAAAGCGGTGATATTATCAATGTAGATATTACCGTAATCAAAGACGGTTACCATGGCGACACCAGTATGATGTTTATGATTGGCAAGCCTAAAATTCTGTCCGAACGCTTATGCCGGGTCAGTCGCGAATGTCTGTATATGGGTATAGAAATGGTCAAACCAGGCATTCACCTAGGGGATATCGGCTATGCCATATCCAGACACGCTGAAAAAGAGAATTTTTCCGTGGTCAGAGAGTACTGTGGTCATGGTATCGGGCTTAACTTCCACGAAGATCCCCAAGTACTTCATTATGGCAAACCCGGCACCCGCGAAGTTCTGGAAGAAGGCATGACGTTTACCATTGAGCCCATGATCAATGCCGGTAAGCGTCATGTCAGAGTGTTACCGGATAAATGGACGGTGGTGACCAAGGACCGCAGCCTGTCTGCGCAATGGGAGCATACCATTTTAGTCACCACTGACGGCTTTGAAATACTCACCCTGCGTGAAGGCGAAACCAGTCCGATTTAATTCTGAAACTAACCCCCCCCCAACCTGATGGAAACTTATTGATGGAACTTACTGTCCCGCCAGCCATAGAACTGCTGTTTGATGTCAAAGCATTACAGACTGAACTGGCTGAAGCCCAGTCACCGGTCATGCCCTTAAAAAATGCTGTTAAATCCATTTACGATACTCAGGTTCAGCAATTTCAGAACCAGCATAATATTGTGCATCTGATCCATGAACGGGCCCAAGCCATTAATATTATACTGACCCTGGCCTGGGATTTTTACCATCTGGGTAATAATGCCTCCCTGGTTGCTGTGGGCGGCTACGGTCGCGGTGAACTGCATCCCTATAGTGATGTCGATCTGCTATTACTGCATGATGAAGAACATGATCTGGAATCCGATAATCCAGCCAATAAAGAATTTGTGGATAATCTGCATATGTTTATTGCCCTGTTGTGGGATATCGGTCTGGAAATCGGCCATAGTGTACGCACGGTGGAAGAATGTATTAGCGAAGCTGCGGGTGATATCACCATCATTAGCAATTTAATGGAATCCCGCCTGATCACCGGTGAGCCGGCTTTATTTGAACAGTTGACTTCTCAGCTCAGTCCGGACAATATCTGGCCCACCAGAGAATTTACCGAGGCTAAAATTGCGGAAAAACAGCGTCGTTACCTGAAATTTAATGAAACCGCCTATAATCTTGAACCTAATATCAAGGAAGGCCCCGGTGGTCTGAGAGACATTCAGATCATCGGCTGGGTAGCCAAGCGACATTTTAATGTAGACAGCCTTAAACAGCTTATCGGGCATAATTTCCTGACTCCCCAAGAATATGAGCAGCTGGAAAACGGCCAGAATTTCCTGTGGAAAATCCGCTTTGCCCTGCATATTTTATGCAAACGTCATGAAGAACGCCTGTTGTTTGATTACCAGCGTGAGCTGGCGGCACAGTTCGGTTATACCGATCAGGAAGGCAAACTGGCCGTTGAATGTTTTATGACCGAGTATTACCAGACCGTTATGGAACTGGAACGGCTTAATGAAATGTTGCTGCAATATTTTCAGGAAGTCATTATCTATGGTGATTCTGATGCCAAACCACAAAAAATCAACCGCCGTTTTATTAACTACAAAGGTTATATTGCGGCCGCTAACCAGTTTGTATTTCGTAACTACCCGTTTGCACTGCTGGAAATTTTTTTACTGCTCTGTCAGGATCCCGAGCTTAAGGGCATCAGGGCCAGTACCATCCGTCTGATCCGGGCACATCGTTACCTGATTGATGACAGTTTTCGTAAAGACCTGCGCTGCCGCAGTCTGTTTATGGAAATTCTGCGCCAGCCCTTTGGTATTACCCATGAAATGCGCCGCATGAACCGCTATGGGGTACTGGCTGAATATATCCCGGAATTTAAAAAAATTGTCGGCCAGATGCAACATGATCTCTACCATGCCTATACCGTAGATGAACACACACTGAAGGTATTACGTAATGCCCGCAGGCTGTTTGTACCGGAACACGATGATGAACTGCCGCTGGCCAGTAAAATTGCCAAAATGATCCCCAAACCTGAACTTCTGTACCTGGCCTGCCTGTTTCACGATATTGCCAAGGGTCGGGGCGGCAATCATGAAATACTGGGGGCCACTGATGCCGAGCAGTTCTGTCAGCGGCACGATTTAAACCTGAGCGATACCCGTCTGGTGTGCTGGCTGGTGCGTAACCATCTGGTTATGTCCATGACTGCACAACGTAAGGACATTAATGATCCCGCAGTGGTACATGAGTTTGCCATGGTCGTCGGGGATCACCTGTACCTGGATTACTTATACCTGCTGACCGTTTCTGACATTCGCGCTACCAGTCCCAAGGTCTGGAACAGCTGGAAAGCCGCACTGTTACTACAGCTCTATAACCTCACCCGTATCGCTCTGAACAAGGGGCTGGAAAACCAGCAGGAACAGGATGAAGTCATTAATAATGCCAAAGCCCTGGCTATGCTGCAGCTGACCCAACAGGGCTACAAGGAACAGGCGGTTAATGACTTATGGGCGACCCTGCCTGCTGAATATCTTATTAAACTACAGCCTGATGAAATCGTCGGACAGACCGCTGCTGTTCTGAATGGTCTGCAGAGCGCAGATTCAGAGAAAACAAAAAATACTATTGTTCTGGTTAATAACCATAATCAGCGCGGAGGTACGGAAATTTTTGTTTATACACCCAAAAAAGATTATGTGTTTGCCCTAGCCACTTCCATACTGTCTCAGCAGGTGCTGGACGTCTTTGAAGCCAAAACCTTTACCTCATCCAATGGTTACACCTACCATACTTATTTTGTACTGGATGAAAACGGCGATGCCATTGAAGATCCGGAACGGCGGGACTGTATTCGTCAGTCCCTGGAGGAAAAACTCTCACAGGAACAGTTTGAGTTACCTCAGTCCAGTCAACGACTCAGCCGGACTCAGAAACAGTTCTCTCTGGAAACCAAGGTGCAGTTTGATGAAGACCTGGAACACAACCAGTCCATTATGACCATTACCGCCTCCAATCGTCCAGCGCTGCTGTCCCGCATTGGTCAGGCACTGGTGGAACAGAATATTTCCCTGGAAAATGCCAAAATTTCTACTTTCGGGGAAAAAGTAGAAGACGTTTTTGTTATTCGCGATGAAAATCAGCAGATTATTACTGATATTAAGAAACAGGAACAGATACGGCGCAGCATTATCAAGCGGGTGGATGAACTGGAATAGCCGGCGACAAACTTATATCTGGATAAACTCCAAGCCGTTGCCGTCCGGATCCCGGCAGAACAGCGCCGGACGACCGGAACGGCTCATGGTAAAAGCAATCTCATGAGACTCAAGGCTGGATTTGATACTGTCCACATCCTGCACATGAATGGCCAGATGCCGGTCCCGTCCAGCATGTTCCGGTGGGCAGCTATCGGGATAAAACTCCGTTCTGGGCAGCTTTAGTAAATGGATCTGCTGGATACCGATATCCAGCCAAGCACCTTCAAAAACCATTTCCGGACGAAATCGGTTCTGCTGCATGCCCAGGATCCGGCAATAAAAATCAAGGGAAGCCGACAGATCCTGAATGACCAGGCTGCCATGGTGCAAAGCAATATAATTAGACGACTTAATCATTTAATTATTGTATTACCATTAAGCAAAATAGCAAAGATCATTTGCCTGTTATGATACTTTTCATTTATAATTCCGCGGTCAGATTTTGAGAGTCAGAGAATGAATCCAGCACTAGAGTTGCTAAAACCATATCCATTTGAACAACTAGCTAAATTAAAACAGTCTATCTATCCCAATGGGCAATTAAAGCATATATCCCTTTCCATTGGCGAACCCAAATATGAACCGCCCGAGTTTGTTTTTGATACTATTAAGAAAAACCTGGATACCCTGGCTCAATATCCAACCACTAGGGGCATGCCTGAATTACGTCAGGCCATTGCTCAATGGATAGAAAAACGCTATCACTTACCAGAAAACGGAATTGACCCGGAAACTCAGGTGTTACCGGTAAACGGCACTCGTGAAGCCCTGTTTGCCTTTGCCCAGGCGGTGATCAACACCAGAGAAAAAGATCCGCTGGTGATTATGCCCAACCCCTTTTACCAGATTTATGAAGGGGCTGCCATACTGGCCGGTGCCACGCCCTATTTTGCCAATGCCTGCGAACGGACCTACTATATTCCGGACTTTGACAGCATTCCAAAAAAAATCTGGAAACATGTGCAACTTCTTTATATCTGCTCACCGGGTAATCCTTCCGGTGAGGTAATGGACAAAATCCTGTTACAGCAGCTCATTAAAATAGCCCAGTATTTTAATATTATTATTGCCTCGGATGAGTGCTATTCAGAAGTTTATCAGGATGAAAGCCGACCGCCGCCGGGACTGCTTGAAGTCGCCAGTGATATGGGCATTACCGATTTTAAAAACCTGATAGCCTTTAACAGTCTGTCCAAGCGTTCCAATGTTCCCGGTCTGCGCTCCGGTTTTGTAGCCGGAGATGCTGATATTATTCAAAAGTTTTTTCTGTACCGGACCTATCACGGTTCAGCCATGCCCTTACCCACCCAGCATGCCAGTATGGCTCTGTGGCAGGATGAAGACCATGTACGTCAGAATCGTGACCTCTACCGTGAAAAATACCAGGCGTTTATAAAAATTCTCGATCCCGTAATCGATATATCCGCACCACCAGGATCCTTTTATATCTGGCTCAAAGTTCCCTGCGGGGATGATGAAAAATTTGCCTCAAAACTGTATGAAGAACAGCATATCACTGTACTTCCCGGCAGTTACCTGTCTAGAACAACCGGTCAGGCCAATCCCGGCCTCGGCTATGTAAGAATTGCTTTAGTGGCACCTCTGCAGGAGTGCATTGAAGCGGCTCAACGAATACGCACTTATTTAAAGCGTTACAAGGAATAATTATGACTGATATGCAAGAAGTAATCGAACAGGCCTTTGAAAACCGGGCTGAAATCACTCCGGCCACGGTGGATACCCATGTAAAAGAAGCCGTATCGGAAGCTATTCATATGCTTGATACCGGTCGCCTGCGAGTTGCTGAAAAGATTGACGGTGACTGGGTGGTTAACCAGTGGCTGAAAAAAGCCGTTTTACTGTCTTTTCGTATCGAAGACAACCATTTTATGAAAGGCGCTTCCACTAATTACTTTGACAAGGTTGAGTCCAAGTTCCAGGACTTTAACTCCAGAGACTTCCGTGAAGCCGGTATTCGTGTTGTGCCTCTTGCTACCGTTCGTAAAGGTGTTTATATTGCTCCGGGCGTCGTGCTGATGCCATCTTACTGTAATATTGGCGCCTATGTGGACAGCGGTACCATGGTCGATACCTGGGCAACTGTCGGCTCCTGTGCACAGATTGGTAAAAACGTCCATCTTTCAGGCGGTGTCGGTATTGGCGGTGTTCTGGAGCCATTGCAGGCCGGACCCACCATTATTGAAGACAATTGCTTTATCGGTGCCCGTTCTGAAGTGGTTGAAGGTGTTATTGTGGAAGAAGGCTCAGTTATTTCCATGGGCGTATATATTGGTCAGAGTACCCGTATCTATAACCGTATGACCGATGAAATTACCTATGGCCGCATTCCTGCCGGTTCGGTAGTGGTATCTGGTAATCTACCTTCTGCAGACGGTAAATACAGCCTGTACTGTGCAGTCATTGTTAAACAGGTGGATGCTAAAACTCTGGGTAAAGTCGGTATTAACGAGTTACTGCGTAATATTTAATACTCGATTCTACTGCCAGGTTACAAAAGCTACAAAAAACCCGCAATATGCGGGTTTTTTCATTATTTAAATCAGGAAACAAGCATGATCACTTTATACGGTATTCCCAATTGTGGTACAGTCAGTAAAGCCAGAAAATGGCTGGCAGCCAGAGGCATAGAATTTCAGTTCCATAATTTTAAAAAAGACGGACTGGACAGAGACACTCTGCAGAACTGGGTCAAACAGCTGGGCTGGGAAGTTCTGCTAAACAAGAGGGGGATGACCTGGCGCAAACTGCCGGATGAGCAGAAAAAAGACCTTGATGAGGCCAAAGCTATCAATATTATGCTGGAAAACACCTCCATTATTAAACGCCCGGTACTGGATATTGGCGGCCAGTATTCTGTTGGCTTTAAGCCTGAGCAATATGAACAGATTCTACCATAAGTTTTTTTCCTTCCTTGCAGTACAGTACACCTCCTGCTTTTCAGATTGACACCTGACCTGTTTTCGGACTATATTAGGTCACATCAAGGAAATATGCTTATGAAACTTTCGAGTCAAATCAAACCGATCAGTTATCTGAAGGCTCATGCTGCGGATATTGTGCGTAACCTGTCGGAGCAGGATGCTCCTCTGGTCATTACCCAGAACGGCGAGGCGAAGGTTGTATTGCAGAACATCAAAAGTTATGAGCAGACCCAAGAGACCATGGCCCTGCTGAAAATTCTTGCACTTGGCTCACGTCAGATTGAGGAAGGTAAAATCCAGACCACCGGTGATGTTATTCAGCGACTTAGAGACCGGAACAAGCATCGGTAATGACTTTTCAGGTATTTCTGACCGATGATGCCCCGCAGGATCTGGAAGATCTATATGACTACATTGAGTCCCACGACGTGCCGGGAAAAGCGGATTATGTTCTCGATCAAATTGAGAAGATATTTTTGAGTCTCTCTGAAAACCCTGAACGAGGAACCTGGCCAAAGGAACTACTGACCATCGGGATTCGAGAGTACCGAGAGTTTTTTTTCAAACCCTACCGCATTATCTACCGGACCATAGCTGAACATGTTTACGTTATGGTAATTGCCGACGGTCGTCGCGATATGCAGACATTATTGCAGCGACGTCTTTTACAGGCATAACGCCCTATTTTAAAAAACCTTATCCAATACAAAATGAATAATATGCCCGAATTAAGCCCTACTATTGAACTGGCCCGACAGCTGATTGATATCGACTCTGTAACTCCCGATGATAAAGGCTGTCAGAAAATTATGATCCAGCGGCTGGAAGCCATTGGTTTTGATATACAGCTTCTGCGTTTTGGCGAGGTAGATAACTTCTGGGCCAAACGCGGTCAGAGCAAGCCGTTGTTCGTATTTGCCGGTCACACTGATGTGGTGCCCAGCGGCCCTTTAGGGAACTGGAATATCCCGCCGTTTGAAACCACCATTATTGACGGTCAGTTATACGGCCGTGGTGCCGCTGACATGAAGGGTTCCCTGGCCGCCATGATTACTGCCTGCGAACGATTTATCAAACAGTACCCGGAACATAGCGGCGCCATAGGCTTTTTAATCACCAGTGATGAAGAAGGTCCGGCGATTAACGGTACGGTTAAAGTGGTTGATTACCTGTGTGAACACAACGAGCCTATTGATATGTGTCTGGTGGGCGAGCCCTCCTGCACATCCGAGCTGGGAGATACCATTAAAAACGGTCGACGGGGTTCACTGGGTGCCGTATTGACCATACACGGCACCCAAGGCCATGTCGCCTACCCTCACCTGGCTAATAATCCTATTCATCTTGCCGTGCCGGCTCTGACTGAACTAACTCAGGCTGAATGGGATCAGGGCAATGAATTTTTCCCACCCACCAGTTTTCAGATCTCCAATATCCATTCCGGCACCGGAGCCACTAATGTGATCCCCGGTGATATTGAAATACAGTTTAATTTCCGCTTTTCCACAGAGTTAAACCAGGAAAAAATTACCGCCTGGGTTGAAAAAATACTTGATTCCTATGACTTTGATTATGATATTCAGTGGACCTTATCCGGCAACCCATTTCTAACCGATAAAGGCGAACTGGTGGATGCTGCCGTTGAAAGCATTAAAGACATTACCGGTATTGATACTGAACTCTCGACTGCCGGTGGTACTTCCGATGGGCGTTTTATTGCCCCCACCGGAGCACAGGTTATTGAATTAGGGCCACTTAATGCAACCATACACAAGGTTAACGAGTGTGTAGCCGTTGATCATCTAGATAAGTTATCCCTAATTTATGAAAAAATTCTGGCTAAACTTCTTATTAAATAAGACTGAGAAAACTATCAACTAAAAAGCCATTTCTATAAAGCTATTACCAGAAAAAAGAGAATAAAATGAAAATTTTAGTGACCGGCGGAGCCGGATACATAGGCAGCCATACCTGCGTAGAATTATTAAACAACGGTTATGAGGTCGTGGTGGTTGATAACCTCTGCAATTCCAGCAGAGAATCCCTGAACCGGGTAAAAACCATTACCGGTAAATCAGTCACTTTTTACAAACAGGATATTCTGGATGAAAGCGGTTTAAGCCGGGTGTTTAATGAGCATGATATTGATGCCATTATTCATTTTGCCGGACTCAAAGCTGTAGGTGAATCGGTGGAAAAACCGCTGGAATATTACCAGACCAATCTGACCGGAACTCTGGCGCTGTTTAAAGTAATGCGCGACCATAATGTTAAAAACTTTGTGTTCAGCTCATCAGCCACCGTTTATGGCGATCCGCATACCGTTCCCATTAAGGAAAATTTTCCTCTGTCTGCAACCAATCCTTATGGCCGTTCCAAGCTGATTATTGAAGAAATATCCAGGGATCTTTATATTGTCAATCCCCAGTGGAATATTGCCCTGCTACGTTACTTCAATCCTGTTGGTGCACACAAATCCGGTCTAATTGGTGAAGATCCTAATGGTATTCCCAATAATCTGGTGCCTTATATTTCCCAGGTTGCGGTAGGCAAGCGGGAAAAACTGTCGGTATTCGGTGACGACTACGATACGCCCGACGGTACCGGCGTACGCGATTATATTCATGTAGTGGATCTGGCAGTTGGTCATATTAAAGCCCTGGAAAAACTCAACAGTAAGCCGGGACTGGTGGTTTATAACCTGGGTACCGGCCAGGGTTATAGCGTTCTGGAAATGGTTCGCGCCATTGAAAAAGCATCCGGGGAAAAAGTGCCCTATCAGATTGTAGCCCGACGTCCTGGCGATATTGCACAATGCTTTGCCGATCCGGGCTTTGCCCTGCAGGAAATCGGCTGGAAAGCAGAACGTGGTCTGGACGAAATGGCTGAAGATACCTGGCGCTGGCAGAGTAATAACCCTGACGGTTACTCTAACAGCTGATTCTATTTAATGCGGGCCAATGCCCGCATTCCCCTTAAATCTGTCAGCCATCAGTTTTTTCCTACAAACCCGGATTTAAATAGTATTTTTTCTTTCCTGCTCATCTAAACTTGACTGATGTCAATGATAAGGAGAAAAGACCATGAGTGAAGTGTTTACAAAAACCATGGCCAGAAATATCTTTTACGGGGGAAGTATCTTCTTCTTCCTGTTACTTCTGGCCCTAACCTTTGATACGCAGGGAGTGCTACCCGAGCGTTC
>JANELJ010000107.1 GCA_024511395.1 Gammaproteobacteria bacterium
TCTGGAAATTTGCAAGGTAATAAGACTTATTTTACCAAAAACCTGCAAATTTAACACCCATAATTCGCCAACATTTCTTTATAAATCAATGTGCTATGATTTATTCAGGTCGGACTAAATAAAAAAATTTTTCTCTGTTTTTGGCCAAATCAGAAACTCAAAAAAACGAAAATATTTTTGTCACGGTTTTGTCACGGTTTCGACAGATGAAAAAAAAGGGCTTACAGCATGACTGTAAACCCTTGATTTTTATAGAATAATGGCGCGCTCGGCAGGAGTCGAACCTGCAACCGCTCGGTTCGTAGCCGAGTACTCTATCCAGTTGAGCTACGAGCGCATAATGATTGTTTATTAATGCAATAAATAAACAGTGCGTGAATTATGAAGTTTTAACGGCGTTTTGTCAACCAAAATTTATCATATAAACTTTAAAAATATATGCATTTAAATAATGGCGAAGAGGGGGGGATTCGAACCCCCGATACGGCTACAAACCGTATACTCCCTTAGCAGGGGAGCGCCTTCAGCCACTCGGCCACCTCTCCAAAATTGAACGCTAGGATACCTTTAGTTAGCCTTCAGGTAAAGTCTTTTTTTGACTTTTTGACTGACTTTTAAAAAAATTTAATTAAACATGAATTAAATTTATATTAATCCGTAAATTTTAAAAATCTTTACTTAATCTGCCGTATTGTCACTGTCATCAGAAGGGGATTTTTCCTGCTGAATACGTTCGTAAATTTCTTCACGATGGACAGAAACATTTTTAGGCGCATTAATACCAATGCGGACCTGATTGCCTTTGACACCTATAACAGTGATATGTACATCATCACCAATGATCAAAGTTTCATCAACACGGCGAGTTAAAATTAGCACTATGGTTCTCCTTTACACTTAGCAAATAAGAGTATTTGCTAAACCAGATTATTATATTAGTTTACTGTCTCAATGCCCGCAAATGAAGTAAAAATTAAGCTTTCGGATGATTTTTATTCAAATAAGGCTAAAAAAGTAAAATTAGCTTTGTTTTTCTGCCAGACCAAAGGCCGAATGCAGGGTTCTGACACCCAGTTCCAGGTATTTTTCGTCCACTACAACAGATATTTTAATTTCAGAAGTAGAAATCATATTAATATTAATCCCATCTTCTGCCAGCGCCTTAAACATTTTACTGGCGATACCAGCATGGGAACGCATACCTACCCCCACCAGAGAAATTTTAACAATCTTGTCGTCGCCAACCACTTCTCTGGCTCCCAGTTCGTTTGATACTTTGTTTAAAACTGCTTTTGCAGCTTCAAAATCATTACGATGTACGGTAAAAGTAAAATCGGTAGTACCGTCAGCACCGATATTCTGAATGATCATATCGATTTCAATATTAGCATCACCTACCGGACCAAGGATACCATGAGCAACACCAGGTTTATCAGGTACACCCAGAATGGTCAGTTTGGCTTCATCACGGTTAAAGGCAATACCTGAAATCAATGCCTGTTCCATCTTATCTTCCTCGTAGGTGATTAAAGTGCCATTGACTCCATCCGAGTCAAAGTTCGGTTCATCAAAGCTGGACAGTACCCGCAGTGGCACATTGTATTTACCGGCAAATTCCACAGCTCTGATCTGCAATACTTTTGAACCCAGGCTGGCCATTTCCAGCATTTCTTCAAAGGTAATTTTTTCTAGGCGTCGGGCTTCTGGGACGACTCTTGGATCAGTGGTATAAACACCGTCCACATCTGTATATATCTGACATTCATCGGCTTTCAAAGCAGCTGCAAGCGCAACCGCCGTAGTATCTGAACCGCCCCGTCCAAGCGTAGTAATATTGCCCTTCTCATCCACACCCTGAAATCCGGCCACCACGACCACTCGCCCCTGATCTAGATCAGTACGCATATTCAGCTCGTTAATGTCCAAGATACGTGCTTTATTATGGGCACTGTCCGTTAAAATATGCACCTGAGTTCCAGTATAGGAACGTGCAGGCACGCCCCGCTTGTTTAAAGCCATACTTAACAAGGCTATAGTGACCTGCTCACCAGTGGACAGCAGAACATCGTATTCTCTGGCATTGGGCTTTTCATCAATCTGGTATGCCATTTCAATAAGGCGGTTGGTTTCTCCGCTCATGGCAGAAACTACTACAACCACATCATCACCCCAGTCACGGAATTTTTTAATGCGTTCAGCAACGTTTTCGATACGTTCTACTGTGCCGACCGAAGTACCACCAAATTTTTGTACAATCAGAGCCATTTTTTAAGCCATTTAATGTGAACAGGATTAAACACTGTTTTTACAAAGAGTCTTTGTAATTAGCCGCCGTTTTTAGTAATACGCTTATCAAAGCATCGCCCTAGCGGAAAAGGCGCTTATTTTAACTGATTTTCCACCCAGGATGGAACCGTTAACAGTGCTTTTTCAAGATTTTCTGGCTGATTGCCACCCGCCATTGCCATATCAAGGCGCCCACCGCCTTTACCACCTACCTGAGATGCCACACTATTGACCAGATCGCCAGCTTTAATACGACCGGTGCAGTCTTTGGAAACACCAGCAGCGAGACTGACCTTATCACCATTGACTACGCCCAGCACAATGGCGCAACTGCCCAGCTTGGTTTTCAGTTTATCCATAGTATCGCGCAGGCCTTTGGCATCAACACCTTCGAGTTTAGCAGCCAGTACTTTAATGCCGTCAATCTCCACCGCATTATCCGTCAGCTCATTGCCCTGAGCATTAGCTAGTTTGGCTTTCAGTTGATCAAACTCTTTTTCCAGCTTGCGGGAACGTTCCATAAGCGCAGATACTTTATCGTAAAAAGTGTCTCTGCCAGTCTTAAGCAGTGCTGCGGCATTATCCATCTGTTCTTCCAGCTGTTCAATATAGTCCAGAGCGCCCTGAGCGGTTACCGCTTCAATCCGGCGTACACCGGCAGCCACTCCGCCTTCAGAGGTGATTTTGAACAGGCCGATATCACCGGTATGCTTTACATGGGTACCACCGCATAGCTCAATGGAAAAATCACTCATGCGCAAAACCCGTACCTGATCATCGTATTTTTCACCAAACAGAGCTATAGCACCGCTTTCCCTAGCGGCATCAATATCCATAATATTGGTTTCTACTTCGTGATTCTGGCGAATTTGCCGGTTTACCAAGTTTTCTATCTGTTTTAACTGGGCTTTGCTAATGGCTTCAAAATGAGGAAAGTCAAAACGCAGTTTCTCACTGTCCACCAGTGAGCCTTTCTGCTGGACATGCTCACCCAGAATGTTTCGCAGGGCGGCATGCAGCAGATGTGTGGCAGAGTGATTACAAGCTATACGGCTGCGCAGTTCCGGATCAACCTGTGCATTGACCTTATCACCTATTTTAAAAGTACCTTTAACCAGCTTGCCTATATGAACAAATACATCGCCTTTTTTCTGGGTATCGGTAACATCAAACTGGGCATTATAGGTAAAGATTCGACCGGTATCCCCTACCTGACCACCGGACTCACCATAAAACGGGGTACTGTCCAGGATCAGCATGGCACTCTGACCTGCTTCTGATAAAGACTCAGCTTCTTCACCATTAATTAAAATATGGCTGATATTGTTTTGTTCACTGCTTAAGTCCTTATAGCCCAGAAATTCGGTTTTACCTTCCAGTTCAAGGCCGTCATTGTAGTCAACATCAAAACTGCTGGAGGCCCGAGCCATTTCACGCTGTTTTTCCATGGTCTGTTCATAACCTTTACGGTCAATTTCCAAGCCGTGTTCACGCGCCACATCAGCGGTTAAATCGACGGGAAAACCATAGGTATCATACAGTTTAAATACGACCTCACCGGGAATGGTTTTACTGGACAGATTTTTAATTTCCTGCTCCAGGATATGCATGCCCTGATCCAAGGTTTCTGCAAAGCGTTCTTCTTCCTGCTTAAGGACTTTTTCTACCTGGGCTTTGGCTTTAGTCAGTTCAGGATAGGCATCACCCATTTCCTGGTTCAGAACGTCCACCAGTTTGTAGAAGAAAGGCTCTCTGAGTCCCAGCTTGTGACCATGACGGATAGCCCGGCGAATAATACGCCGCAGAACATAGCCGTGACCTTCATTAGAGGGGATAACACCGTCCACAATCAGGAAAGAGCAGGCCCGGATATGATCCGCAATAACCCGCAGGGATTTATTACTTATATCTTTACAATCAGCCAGTTGAGCGATGGTTTTAATAATATGCTGGAACAGGTCAATTTCATAATTATTATGTACACCCTGCAGGATAGCGGCCAGACGTTCCAGCCCCATGCCGGTATCGACAGACGGATGCGGCAGTTCGGTCATTTTGCCGGATTTGTCCCGGTTGTACTGCATAAAAACCAGGTTCCAAATCTCAATATAACGGTCACCGTCTTCATCAGGCGTACCCGGAGGGCCGCCGGGAACCTCTTCACCATGGTCATAAAAAATCTCGCTGCAGGGGCCGCAGGGACCAGTATCACCCATGGACCAGAAATTATCTTTGGCACCGATGCGGGAAAAGCGTTCCGGTGACACTTTAATTTCTTTCAGCCAGATATCTTCAGCTTCCTGATCTTCATTAAAGACCGTTACCCATAAACGTTCTTCAGGAAGGCCAATGGTTTGAGTTAAAAACTCCCAAGCAAATTCAATGGCTTCACGTTTAAAATAATCGCCAAAACTAAAGTTGCCCAGCATTTCAAAAAAAGTATGATGACGGGCCGTATAGCCGACATTTTCCAGGTCATTATGTTTGCCTCCGGCACGCACACAACGCTGACTGCTGGTGGCACGTTTGTAACTGCGCTTGTCATTGCCCAGAAAGACATCCTTAAACTGCACCATACCGGCATTGGTAAATAATAAGGTAGGGTCATTAGCGGGTATAAGCGGACTGCTGGGTACACGCTTGTGACCATGAGCTTCAAAAAATTCAAGAAAGGCGGTACGAAGCTGCGCACTTGTTTTTATTGAATTATTTGCCATATAAAACGTGTTCCTGCGATCGATTATGCTATTAAAATTTTAAAATTCATTAAAGAGGCGGCGGATCATTTCTGAGCCGAACCCTCTCTGATAAAGAAACCGCGACTGTTTTGTCTGTTCTTTATAGTCTTTGGGTAACTCCACACCAAATTTTTTCTGGCGCACATTTTCCAGAGCTTCCTGCCAGAGTTCCCAGGATTCATCCAGATAGTCATCAATCAGTTCCGATGCTACACTGCGCTTCTGTAATTCGTGTCGTATCTTTACCGGCCCCTGCCCTCTGGCCATTCGGGAACGTATAAATGATTCTGTAAACTGCTCATCATTAAGCAGGTTTTCATCAATCAGCTGGACCAGTAATTGCTCTATTCGTTCGTCAATTTGTTCTGTTTCAGCCGGATCAGGTTCAGTAGATTCCATATCCGGATCATCTGCATTTTGACTGCGTTTTTGTCTATGCTGCTTATAAGATGCCTGCTTATGCATTTTAGTGCGTAACTTATCACGCAATTCTGCAACACTGTGCTCACGGGCCGCCAGAATGTTCATGGCCCTGATCCTTAATGCCAGAATTTCCTGTTTATAGGTATCCTGCAGAATCAGACTCCTCAAGTCTACAATTATACGAGCCAGCAAAAACCAGTCCAAAGTCGGGCTGCGGGCCGTTTAAACCGGTTCGGGATTTTAGCATAGTTATAGTTATATAACTATACGCTCCCAGGTCCAATACAGGCCAATTATAGCAATTATTGCCGAGCCGGGTATAACCACCCATTTACGGTATTGCTGGTCATTATCCAGGTGGCGCCGAACCCCAAAACCGAATATCAGCCAGGCAACGGCAATAATCGTTAACTGGGCAATTTCTACCCCGATATTAAAGCTGATTAATGCCGTCGCAAAATCATTTTCCGGCATACCGAAATCCGATAATACACTCGCAAAGCCCATTCCATGCAATAAGCCAAAGCCGAAAACAATAAACAGGCGACTGCGATGCAGCACCGGCGACCAGATATTTTCAAGGCCGATAAAGGCAATGGACAGGGCAATTAAGGGTTCCACAATATTAGCCGGCAGATTAATAATACCATTCATGGACAAACCAAGCGTTATGGTATGGGCAATGGTAAACATGGTGACCTGCCAGAGCAGTGGCCGCAGATGAATACTGAGCAGGAATATACCCAGAATAAACAGGATATGATCCAGCCCTTTGGGCAAGATATGTTCGATGCCAGAAACTAGGTAAACCTGGATAATTTCCAGTACACTGGGCTGAGTAAATACTTCAGTCAGAGAAAAAGATTCACTTTGCTGGTCATTACGCAGCCATTGCCAAGCAGACCAGTGCCATTTTTCATTGACTTCATCCACCTGTCTGACCCGCACGGCATTGTCTCCAAAGCGTGCTGGATAATACCAGGTCAGTGATTTTGCTGTCAGCGGAACCTCGCCCTCCACAATAATTGTACTGATCCGTGGAACTTTGGTGTAGCCGGGTTCTGGAATATCCACCCGGGTGATTTTAAAGGGCGTTTTTTCTCCATCAAAATAGATGGAAACCTGCTCTAAAAATTCTTTTTCAAAGTCAGCAAATGCCTGACGCAACTGCTCACTCTGCATCACTCTTAATTTATCATAGGCTTCTGCATTTGGAGACTCTTTGGTATTTTTATATCGGGCATTAATACCGGTGAGCAATGCCTCAATGCTGGCTCGCAATTCAATGCTGAAGGTACCGTCTGTTTTAACACTGATTTCTATCAGAGCCGGCTTAACAACATCGGCAGAACTGCTTTGAAAAGAAAAAACCAGTAAAAAGACAAGTAAATAACAGAAAAGGTAATTTTTAGGCATAAATTAAATCTCAGGGAGGTAACAGCCCTGTCTCATTGTGTTTTTATTAAATAAAAGTATTGATTCCAGAATAAATGAACGCGCTTTTTTCTATACTAAGCCGGTTAAAATAGGTTAAAATTTCCAGAAGCGTATTATACTATAAGAAAAAACATAAAATTCCATTCACCAGAATTTTACTTGTCTTTTTACCGGCTGCCTATTATGGAAAACCGGATAATCAAACTGGGCGGGGGAACTGGTGTTGTCTAAATCCCATATAATTCATATTAATCACAAGGTTTATTTATGCCATTTATTGATCGTCGCAAATTTATAAAACTGGTTGGTGCAGGTGCAGCAGCCTCTTCTGTGCCCACCATACTACCTTTAAGCGCTGCTGCTGACACAAAAAAACAGGCCAGACCCGAGGATTTTTATAACCTGCCCTTAAAAGGCACTGCCCGCATACTGCACATCACCGATGTCCACGGCCAGCTTAAGCCGGTGTATTTCCGTGAACCTAATGTCAATCTGGGTGT
>JANELJ010000342.1 GCA_024511395.1 Gammaproteobacteria bacterium
GGCTGCTGCGTTTGACGCAGGCTTATAAAAACCGGGGCTTTGGATTATGCTTCCTGTATTTGCGTAATGTTAAAGGCTTTCCCTGGAACCATAAACGAGTATATCGTATTTATCGGGAGCTGGAATTAAACCTAAGGATAAAGCCTAAAAAACGATTAAAACGTAAAAAACCAGATACCCTGGCGGTTCCAGAACAAATCAATGATATCTGGTCGATGGATTTTATGCATGACCAGTTAAAAGACGGACGTAGCTTTCGTACCTTTAATGTAGTTGATGATTATAATCTAGAATGCCCGGGCATTGAAGTGGATTTATCATTACCGGCATTAAGAGTGATACGGACACTGGAACGCATTATTGAATGGCGAGGCAAGCTGTAGGGTTACAAAAAAGTATCATACTTTTATTTGTTTCCTATTAATAACAAACACTTAAACGCCAACCTCTACCTGTGTCAAAATCTGATTTTCCACAACCGAATAAATATCAACACTTTCATCTGGAACATCGATACTAACAATAAGACTATAACGGACTCTATTCTGCCAACGATCTATGCCAGTACGGTACTTCCACCAACCACCTACAGGATACACAGCTATTGTATGCATATTTGCAAGCTGATCAGCATATCTAATCCATGTATCAGAATGTAGGGAACCACGTGTACGTAACTGTGGTCCTAACTGCCAACCATTACTATCTCCTTCTGGGCCATCATAATCTTCAGTCCCATCATTTGCTTTTTGATTGATAGAAGCTCGAAAATTTTCAAGAGATTGATCTGGACGGATAACCTCGAATCTCAACCCATGAGATTGGTAGCTATAACGTTTCCTGTAGCCACGTCGTCCAGGGTTTGGTTCAATAAAATAAGACAATGTAACTTTGAGCTTAACTTCTAAATCCGGGGGTAATTTTTGTAATTCTTCTATGGGCCAAGGTAAATGATAAAGCTGCATCTCATTTAACTTGGGGTCAGTTGAGGCACTTGCACCAACAGCTTTTATAAAAGGTTGTATATAATCTTGAGCAATTAATGTTAAAGCATGGTTTGCACTATATTGAGCACGTTCGAGACTTGGCACTCCATATCCAACAGTTCTAAGCATTGTTTCTTTAGCTAGTTTCAGGCCAGTAGTCAGGATATTCAGCCATAAGGATTGCAGCTTGACGTGAAACTAATGCACAAGCAGCACTGGTATCTGCATTAGTTTCAAATAATTGTCCCGTAGTTCTTCCAGATGTAGTCAACAGAGAAACAACATCAGCATCTGTAACTTCATTTTGATCCGGAGAAAGCAAGCGATTACCACCTTCGGCAACCACATCAGGCTTATAAGGTGCATGCTTTCGCCACCTCCAATTGACAGCAGAGCGTGAAGCTGGTGCGACATCACCTGTTACAGCAAACGGTGACCAACCATTATAGTCTGGATCATCATTAGTTGTTTTCTCTGTGAATGCACCTACAGTTAACGCATTCCATGATTGAGCAGGATCTTCTATTTGTGCCAGATGAACTTGATCCCAATAATCCAGTTCTGGAGATAAAACTCTGTTATTGCCTGAAGATATAACAAACAACTTCGAATTTTCATCTGTAAGACCAGATGTAAATTGATCTATTTCAGCCGACCATGATGAAGGTTGACCTCCTTCACGCTCTGGCTCCGCAGTTATTGCCAAAGAATACACTCGATTCCAGTCTGGTCTATCTACTGCCAGCTTCTCCGCTGTTCCCACCGTGACCGCACCATACAATTCAGGATCATTATGCCCAGTCGGTGGCAATATACGAGCAGACTCTATATGATGATTTAACTTTATTTGTCCAGTACTCACTAATGCTTCTTGTAAGTCACCAAAAATTGCTAATCCTGCCTGTCTTGACCCATGATCGTTATATGGTCCAAGTGGAATTGCTGGATTATAATCATCATAGCGCGGCCAATCAGGGTGCCATCGTTCTGCTTGCTGCTCATTGCAGAGCATTCCTAGAATAGGATGATTATAATTAACACCAGTATCAATGATAGTAATTGCTGTAGTACAACCATCTTCAATTTGGATTCGAGCCCTCAAATCATCAGCCCATTCAACAAAAGATGGTTCAGACCGGCAGGG
>JANELJ010000108.1 GCA_024511395.1 Gammaproteobacteria bacterium
TTTTGTGGCTCAAAATTATTTCCGGTTTGATGGGGTCTTTTATCAAACCGGGGCAATCAGCTGCTTTAAACCTGGCTTGATGTCAGGCTTAAAACGGTATTATTCAGGTTGAACTATTTAGCTACGGCATTCAGATCCGCATCGGGATTGTCAAAGCCTAGCTTATAGCCTAAAGATACATGGTGGAAACGGCCCAGACTGTAGTCATCGTGGATGGCAAAACCAAAGTTATACACCTTATCCAGTTCTAGGCTTAAATCAGATTCTTTATCAGATTTAAGATCCCGCACCATTTCCACTGTCCACATACTATTTTCCAGAGTGGCGTTAAAATCGACTTCCTTACCACCTATCATTTCACGTTCTGCCAGGATAAAACCGTTCTGAGAGATTTTTTCACTGGCTTTGTAACGATGCAGATCCATAAAGTGACCAGCATCCAGTTCGGCCTGAATTTCATCGGGTGTTTTGAGTTTATTCCAGCCACCGAGCACCTTACCACGACGGCCTTTAATTTCCACATGGGTACGACTTTCAGTAATATACTTGGTAATACCTCTGCTCATATCAATCTGCTGATCTTTGGCATACTCATCAATGGTCGCCTGATCTGGTGCATTAGGCATATCACGGTTATCGATATGACAGGTACCCCAGCAACCGGCACGATCAGCATATTCCACATCATCCGTAGCAAACATAACGGCCAGCTTCACCTTATTAGCCGGATCCATTTTACCGCCATCTGCAAATGGTATAGGTGCATGCTCAGTATCCTGCCACTGGAAGCGCATATACAGCTTGTCATTATCATGCATGGTCTGCACAGTAACCGGGATACTGCCGCGCTTGCCGGGTATAGGTGTAGGCTCCAGTTTTTCTCCGGTAACAATTTTCTCACCCATATCTGCAGTTTCCTTATCATGGCAGCTGGCACAGGTTTCACCACTCATAAAGGGGCGTTTACCGCCATGCTCACTGCCTTTGAAAATCCACTCCATGGCCGCCTGTCCGGGATAGAAAATAGTAATTTCACGCTCTACAGCCTTACTCCAGTCAATACCAGATCCGCCACCAGAAGAAGCTGAGCTACCACCCGCAGGGGCAGCGGCTGGTGCAACCGCACTGTCTTCTTTCTTAACGGCATTGATATCCGCTTCAGGATTATCAAAGCCCAGTTTATAGCCCAAGGAAACATGATGGAAACGACCATTGGTGTAATCATCATGAATGGCAAATCCCAGGTTATAGACCTTATCCAGCGCTAATGGTATATCCATTTCAGCGCCGCTGTTTAGCTTGCGTTTTACCTCAACCACCCAGCTATTGCCCTGTTTGGAGGCTTTGAATTCCACTCCACCTTCAGGCAATTCACGGTCAGCCAGAATAAAGCCGTTTTCAGCTTTTTTGGTACCCATTTCATAGCGATACAGGTCCATAAAACGCCCGGCTTTTAATTCCTCTTTGATTTCTTCCGGCATTTTCAGCTTGTTCCAGCCGCCTAGAACTTTACCGCGACGACCTTTGATTTCAACATGAGTACGACTTTCAGTAATGTACTTGGTAATACCATTACTCATATCCACCTGATCTTTCTGATGATATGCATCAATGGTTGCCTGATCTGGTGCATTAGGCATATTGCGGTTGTCAATATGACAGGTACCCCAGCAACCGGCACGATCAGCGTATTCCACATCATCAGTAGCAAACATCATGGCCAGCTTGACCTGATTATCGGGATCCATCTTGCCACCGTCTGCAAATGGTATGGGATGATGTTCAGTGTCTTCCCATTCATAACGCATATACAGGTAATCATTATCATGAGCTGCCTGAACTTTAACTGGAATACTGCCGCGCTTACCTGGAATAGGTGTGGGCTCCAGTTTTTCACCGGTGACAATTTTCTCTCCCATATCAGCGGTTTCTTTATTATGACAACTGGCACAGGTTTCACCGCTCATAAATGGGCGTTTACCGCCATGTTCGCTGCCCTTGAATATCCATTCCATGGATGCCTGCCCAGGGTAGAACACAGTGACAGTACGCTCAGGGACATCACTCCAGTCAATACCAAAACCTGCAGCTCCGGCAGAGGCCTGAGGTGCAGAAGTATCACCGGCTTTACATTCAGCAGAAGGTACTTCCTTAATTACTATTTTAGTGATGACTTTGGGTTTAGGTGGATTATTAGACAGTTCCAGTAACTTTTCCTGTTTGGCATTCACAGGTGCTCTCAGAGTAGCATCAGGTTTTGCAAGTGCTGGATCTGGCTGTGAAAACTCTTCCAGCCACTCTTCATCCAGTCCTTCTGGAAGATGATGGGCAATCCCCTTATGACAGTCAATACAGGTATTACCATTCTGTAAGGCAAACTGATGCTGTTTTCTGGCTCTGGGTCTTTGGTAGGCAATACTCATGGATTCAAAATCATGACAGTTACGACATTCTCTGGAATCACTGGATTTCATGCGTTCCCATTCATGCTTGGCCAGGTTAATACGTTCGTTAAGGAATTTTTCGCGGGTATTAATAGTACCCATAATTTTATGATAGATTTCATTGGAAGCCTGGATCTTACGCTTCATTTTGTAAATCCATTCCCGTGGTACATGGCAGTCCGGGCATTTAGCACGAACACCGGAACGGTTGGCATAGTGAATAGTAGTCTTGTATTCCTGATAAACATTATCTTCCATCTCATGACAGGAGATACAGAATTTTTCAGTATTGGTCATTTCAAGAGCCGTATTAAAACCACCCCATAAAATAATACCCAGGACAATAAAAAAGATGGCTGCACCGACAGAAACTCCCATAAAAAGTTTACGTCGAAGAAAGCTTGGTGAACTCATAATCCCTACCCGTTTTTTAATCAGGAATGTTTAAGAAAAACTTAACAATAGAATTACTTAATGATCTCTCTTTAAAAAAGAAATATCCTTGATTTAAAACAATATTCATTATTTTTTTAAGGTTTTTTCTGTATCTGTTTAAAAACAATAAATGAATGTTTTTAAAGACAAAAAAAGCGGGTATAGATTTCTCTATACCCGCTTTCCGGATTAAATGTTTATGAACATTTTAACCACCTAACGCTTAGGTTTTGTGGTTCATACGATTATAAACATTGAACTTACCAGTAGGAGTCGTCAGACCTTTAATGCGCGCTTTCTCTTTCAGAGTCAGTGCATCATAGACTACGATTTCACCAGTTGGGTTCTTGTTGTCAGAACGGTTCCAGACAGAAACCCAGACTTCAGAGCCGTCATCATTAAATTCCATATGCAGAGCAGCCTTACCTTTCTCTTTAGTTACACGAATGGTTTTAACAATTTCACGAGTCTTCTTGTCAATAACCTGAACACTTTGCTGTACTTCCGGCTCAGGATGTTTCAACTGGTCAGCCCATACATAAGGTGAATCTTCATGGGTACGGATAAAGGCACCAGCACCATCTGTTTCAACCTTGTAACAAACTTTCCAAGCATTATCAGGATGTCCTTTTGGATCATTACCCCAGACAGTCACTATACCTACACCCAGGTGAGTAGTACCGCCGACAGGTCCGCATTTTGGATCAATCCAGTTAGCACCAGGTCCGGGATGAGGCAGTTTATCCACATCAATTAATGCTTCCAGGCTACCACCGTCTTTGGTGTCAATGACAACCATCTTGTTAGAGGCATTGGCTGCAATCTGGAAGTAACGGCCCGTTGGATCATAGAAACCATCATGCAGGAACTTGGCTGAATCAATCTGGGTGATTTTCAGAGCATCCAGATCGGTATAGTCTACTTCCCACATCTGACCTAACTCTTTGGCCGCAACCAGGAAGGAGCGCTCGTTTGGATTGGTGTAAACCGCAGCAACACGAGATTCTTCTACATAATTACCGTCAATATTCATACCACGGGTAGAAACCACTTTCAGAGGCTGCATGCTTTCAGCATCCACGATTACAAAATGTGGCGGCCAGTAACCACCGGCAATCACGTATTTACCGTCACCGGAAACCGCAACATCACGTGCATCATAAGCAATCTGGGTTTCAGCAACCAGCATCTTCTCAGGCTTCTGCCAGAGGTCAATCTTGTTCAGTTTACCGTCACGACCGATGGTGTACCAGAAACGACCCACTTCATAGCTGGGATGATCCAGTTTATGATGCTCATTACCCTTAATTACGTGTACTGCGTAACCACTGTCGATATGGGTAACAATTTTCTTGGTGTCACCGTCAATAACCGCAACCTTACCGGCATCACGTTCAATGACAATAAAGAAGTTTTTCCAGTTCAGACCATGCAGAGGTTTGGTTGGGTAATCTTTTGGATCAACATAAACCTTGGTACGTTCTTTCATCAAGGAGATTGGCATTTCAGGTGGCACAGGTGGATCCATCTGAATATAGGTCGCCATTAATGAGATTTCATCCTTGGAGAAAATATCATTAAAGTTATTCATACCGCCTTCTGTACCATAAGTCAGAATCTTTTCTAAACGTTTCTGACCTTTTTTCAGGGTATTTTTAGGTTCCAGGTTTTTACCTGTTGCACCTTTTCTTAAAACACCATGACAGCCAGCACAACGCTGGAAGTACATTGTTTTAGCTTTTTCAAAATCAGCTTCCGACAGTGTCGGTTGCTTTGCAGCAGCAGCCATAACTGACGGTGTGGCAATAACAGTTGCTAATGCAACAGCAGCAGTTAATTTACCCAGTTTAAAAATATTCATTATTTTTCTGTCTCCCTGGAAGAAATTCTTATTACTTATCAGTTTGTTACCAGTTTTTATCTAACGGTATAAAGGATACCGATAAATAACCCTCTGGCGCAAAAAAATAAGAATTCTGAAGAAAATTATTTTTGAGCACGGTGTAAAGATAACCCTGTCAAAAGCTAGGCCACCTTGATTTAGATCAACCTTAAATAGGTTTTTTATCATGCTTTTCTGGCAAATTCAATAACTTACAGCAAATTACAGCCGATATTTGGATTAAATTTTTATTAAGATCGGCCACTTTAATGATCTAGATCAATAAAAAAACACCCGTAAAATTGAACTTTTTTTCAGGTACTTAAATTGGGTTTTGTTCATTTGATCTATATCAAAGCACATAAGCAGCATGTTAGATAATGTGGGTTTCAAATTAGCGGGAGTTCACCGTCTGCGGAGCTTTTTATTCATAATGTTCAGAAAAACATACAACAGCCGGAACCACACTATGGCATCCGTTAAGCGGTTACTGCTGGCATTTGCCGTGACCAGCGGGTTTCTGGCGCCTCCTGCATTATCCAGTGCTGCCGATACGCTTTCCACGCAACGGCAACAGGAACTGAAATACATGGTGCAGCAGGATTGCGGATCCTGTCATGGCATGACGCTTAAAGGCGGTCTGGGTCCTTCGCTGTTACCGGAACGGATTGCAGTATTACCGGAACAATATTTAATTGAAGCAGTGACTCATGGCAGACCAGGGACACCTATGCCGCCTTGGGCACCCATTTTAACGACTGCAGAAATACGCTGGATTGTTGAACAGTTAAAATCCGATCAACTGGCTCAGACCCGGGCAGATTAAGAGGCAATAATGAAGCAACACGGTTCCCTTTATACAAGTGTCAACAACCATACAAGAGTCAACAAAAGCCTGCTCTTTATCCTGGTAGTTCTGTGCAATGTCTTTTTCTATGCCAGTGCTTGGGCAGACTGCACTATGCCTGATGATCTGCCTACTGGCGATCTGGGTATTATTATTGAGCGCATGGACGGTTCAGTCCTGATCATTAACACCACCTCTCAGTCCGTGCTCTATGAAGTTAGCGGTCTGGGTGATTTATCTCATGCTTCAGCCGTTTTCTCCCGGGATGAACGTTATGCCTATGTGTTTGGCCGCGATGGCGGTCTGACCAAAATTGATTTATTAAAAGGCCGGATTGCCAAACGCATTATGCAGTCCGGTAACTCCATTGGCGGAGCTATTTCCCAGGACGGTCAATATATTGCCGTGTCCAATTACACACCCGGCGGAGTAAATATTTTTTCAGCGCAGGATCTTTCCCTGGTGGCAAAAATTCCGGCCACTTATGGTGACGGTCATTTACAGTCTAAAACAGTGGGACTGGTGGATGCCCCCGGAAACCAGTTTATTTTCAGTCTCTATGATGGTAATGAAATCTGGCAGGTGCAAATGGAAAACACACCAAAGCCTGCAGCTAAGGTTATCCATAAGTATAAAAATGTCGGTAAAGCCCCTTATGACGGCCTGATCAGTGCCAATGGCCGTTTTTATATTGCCGGTCTGTTTGGTGAGGATGGCCTGGCTCTGCTGGATTTATGGCATCCTGAAAAAGGAGTTCAGAGGATCCTGGATCATTACGGTCGGGGTGAAAAAAAATTACCGGTATATAAAATGCCCCACCTGGAAGGCTGGGCCATTGCCGGAGATAAAGCCTTTTTACCTGCCGTCGGCCACCATGAAGTACTGGTAGTTAACACCGAAAACTGGCAGGAAATCAGCCGGGTTAAAGTGTACAGCCAACCAGTTTTTGCCATGGCCAGTCCTGATGAAAGACAGATCTGGGTAAACTTTGCTTTTCCGGATAATAACACCCTGCAGGTTATTGATACCGAAACGTATAAAATTATCAAACAGTTTCAGCCCGGTAAAGGCATACTGCATATGGAATTTACCCCTCGCAGCGAACATGTCTGGGTATCAGTAAGAGATATTGATACCGTGATTATTTATGACACCCAGACTATGCAGGAGATAAAACATATTCCGGCTAAAAAGCCCAGTGGTATATTTTTTACTTCACGGGCACATAAGATTGGTTTATAGGTCTTTGCAAATGTTATCAGCACTTGAAAAACAGTTATTGAATGATTATCAGCAGGGTATGCCACTGGTGTCTGAGCCGTTTGCTGAGATGGCCAATGAGCTTAATCAAAAAGGTTTTTCAGTGTCTGAGCAGAACGTTATGGATTGCCTTGGGCAGCTGCAGGATAAAGGTTTAATTACCCGTATCGGTCCGGTTTTCAAGCCTAAGAGTGTGGGCGGCAGTACTCTGGCCGCACTATCGGTGCCTGCTGAACGAATGGGAGAAGTAGCTGGGATAGTCAGTGCTTTTGAACAGGTTAATCATAATTATAAGCGGGAACATGAGTATAATCTGTGGTTTGTGGTTACGGCCAGTACCCAAGAAGAAGTACTACAGGTATTAGCAGAGATAGAATGTTTAACGGGGCTGACGGTGCTGAATCTACCGATGGAGCAGGATTATCATATTGATCTGGGGTTTCCGCTTTGGTGTTGAAAAGCGTTCAGCGTTCAGCGTTCAGCGTTCAGCGTTCAGCGTTCAGCGTTCAG
>JANELJ010000109.1 GCA_024511395.1 Gammaproteobacteria bacterium
TGAGGGTCAAAGTTCATCAGAGTCTCCAAATGCTTACTTTAAAGATCTGAGCCTCATCTTTCAAATTAGTTCAATTTAATTTCTGGTTGTTTTTTGAGCAAAGTATGATCCGGCCCTGATTCAATATAAAGAATGATTTACATTTATAGTTTCTGAGTATCCATTGACCGTGCTTCTTGATGAAGTTTCGACAGCAGGGATGCTGCCGAAAAGCCTCCATGGATGGATTTACGGCGTCTTCAGCAAGGAGTACGGTCAATGGATACGGGCTTAGTGTCTAAATAAGGATTATTAAGAGTATGTTCACAACCTGCATTATAACAAGATCAGTGCCCAGGTTATAACGACATTGGACAGGGCCAGAAAGACGGCGGCGGAGCCCATGTCTTTGGCTCGGCCGGAGAGTTCGTGGTGTTCTGAGCCGAAGCGGTCGACTACGGCTTCTATGGCCGAGTTCAGGATTTCTGTAATCAAGACTATAAACAGGCTGCCGATCATCAGGGCAATGTCGGTGCCGGATTGTCCCAGCCAGAAGGCTGCGGGGACCAGAATGATACACAGCATGAGCTCTTCCCTGAAGGCGGCTTCATTTTTCCAGGCGGCCGTAAAGCCCTGCCAGGAATAGCCGGCGGCATCTATGATTCGTGCCGGGCCTTTTTTACCGGATTTCATTTCAGTTCCTTTATTTTATTCTGCATGGCTCTGATAATAATTCAGATCCAGTTCTCTGGCGGCTTTAACATCATCCAGACGCCTGACCGGGAGAGTATAAGGTGCCTGTTTTAGTACTTCAGGGGATTCTTTGGCTTCTTCCAGAATCAGTTCCATGGCTTTTACAAAGCCGTCCAGATCGGTTTTGGCTTCCGTTTCTGTGGGTTCCATTAAGAAACATTCCGGCACCAGTAACGGGAAATAGGTAGTCGGTGCATGAAAGCCGTAGTCCAGCAGGCGCTTGGCGAAGTCCATGGCATTGGTACCGTATTGTTTGGCTTCTTTTCTCAGCGTCAGAATAAATTCATGACTGGCCCGGCGTTCAGGGAAGGCTATTTCAAAGCCGGCATCTGCAAAACGCTGCAGCAGATAATTGGCATTCAGGGTGGCAAATTCTGCCACCCGCTGCATACCTTCCCGTCCCAATAGCAGGGCATAAATATAAGCCCGCAGCAGAATACCGGCATTACCCATCCAGGCTGACAGGTGTCCAATACTGAGCGACAGTTCATCTTCGGTAAGCCAGTAGTACTGACCATCTTTCAAAGCCACCATTGGCACAGGCAGGAAAGGTTGTAAGCGCCCACTTACACCAACCGGACCGGCACCAGGTCCGCCGCCGCCGTGAGGTGTGGAAAATGTCTTGTGCAAATTCATATGGATCACATCAAAGCCCATATCGCCGGGTTTGACCTTGCCCAGAATGGCGTTAAGATTGGCACCGTCGTAATAAAGCAGGCCACCGACTTCGTGGATCATATCGGCAATCTGTTTGATCTTGCGTTCAAAGACCCCGAGAGTCGACGGGTTGGTCAGCATAATACCGGCAGTTTGCGGGCCGATCATGGCTTTCAGGGCTTCAATATCCACATCGCCCTGATCATTGGTGGACAGTTCTTTGACCTTATAACCGCACATTACAGCTGTGGCCGGATTGGTGCCGTGGGCGGCATCGGGCACAATAATTTCAGTGCGTGCATCATCCTTATTGTGATCATGGTAAGCTCGGATCATAGCCACTCCGGCGAATTCACCCTGGGCACCGGCCATAGGGGTCAGGGAGACCTGTTTCATTCCGGTAGCTTCCATCAGCATATTCTGCAGATCATACAGGCAGCTCATAATACCCTGGCTCATACTGCTGTGTGCCATGGGATGGCGGCCTGCAAAGCCAGGTAACTGGGCCAGGGTATTACAGGCTCTGGGGTTGTACTTCATGGTACAGGAACCCAGTGGATAAAAATGCGTGTCAATGGAAAAGTTTTTCTGTGACAGACTGGTATAGTGACGCACCACCTGTAATTCACCTACCTGAGGCAACTGTAAATCGCTTTTGCGCAGTAAATGTTCCGGTAAACTTTTTGCTACCGTATCAACATCAATATCCGGTGCCAGTGAGCTGCTTTTACGGGTAAAGTCTGAGGCTTCAAAGATCAGTTTGTCTTCAATAACCGCTTCATTTAACTGAGTCATTATTGTGCCCCTCCTGTCAAATCATTGATGACTTTATTCAGAGTGTCAGCAAAAAATGCCATATCCTCCGTACTTTTGGTTTCTGTCACACAGATCAGCAGGGCATTTTCCAGGCCGTCCTGTGCATAATATTGAAAGATATTAATCCCCGCCACAATGTCTTCTTCCGCCATGGCTTCAATTACCTGCTCTACATCAGCCGGCAGAGTAATCACAAATTCATGAAACACCGATGTTCCAAAAGGAAAGCTTATGCCCGGACTGGTTTTTAACAATTCAATCAGAGCCTGAGTATTCTGTACACAGGATGCCGCTACTTTCTGCAGACCATCCCGTCCCATAAATGCCAGATACAGGGTTGTGGTTGTAGCCATTAAACCCTGGTTGGTACAGATATTGGAAGTAGCCTTGGAACGGCGGATATGCTGTTCGCGGGCCTGCAGAGTCAGACTGAAACCGGACTTACCTTCGAGATCAACGGTACGCCCCACAATCCGTCCCGGTAACTGGCGCACCAGTTTCTGTTTACAGGCCATAAAACCGATATAAGGGCCGCCGGATGACAGCGGAATACCCAAAGGCTGTGCTTCACCCACTGCAATATCCACACCCTGAGTACCCCAGTTACCGGGCGCTTCCAGTAAAGCCAGCGCCACGGGGTTAACCAGGCCAATCACCATAGCGCCCTGCTCATGAGCCCAGTCCGTCAGGCTGTGCACGTCTTCCATACAGCCAAAATAATTAGGCTGTGGGATCACCAGTGCTACAAAGGGCTCACTCTGCTGTTTAAGTTTGCAAATATCAATCGTGCCGTTAGTCCGGTCAAAATCAATAATATCCAGGGTAATGTCCTGATGCTTAACAATGGTTTCCACAACCTGTCGGTAAACAGAGGAAACCGTAGCCGGCATTAAAATACGTTTAGACTTAGCCTTACGGTTGGCCCGTACCGACATTAATACCGCTTCCCCAAGACCTGACGCCCCGTCATACAATGAGGCATTAGACACATCCATACCGGTAAGACTGGCTATCATAGTCTGAAACTCATAAATAACCTGTAGAGTCCCTTGGCTGGCCTCTGCCTGATACGGTGTATAGGCCGAATAAAATTCACCCCGGGTGGCAATTTCCCAGATGGCAGCCGGTATATGATGCTCATAGGCTCCGCCTCCGGCAAAACACAGTGGCGTACCGTCCTGCATGGATTTTTCTGTCAGCAGACGCTGAACCTGCATTTCTGAACGACTGGACGGGATCTTATCCAAGCCGTCACTGCGTAATTCAGGCGGGATTTCATTAAATAACTGTTCAATAGAATCCACACCGATAACCGATAACATCTCGGCTATTTCCTGGGAAGTATGGGGTATATAGGGCATATTTCTTTCTCGATTTCAGGGGCTCGGTTTCAGAGTGCTTAGTGTTCTTCTGCTTCAACTAATGCAGTATAATCATCGGCATTCATCAGATTGTCCACATCATCCGGATTGGAGGGATTTATACGGAAGATCCAGCCTTCATGATAGGCATTAACATTAATCTGTTCCGGTGCATCTTCCAGCTCTTCATTAACTTCAACCACTTCACCTTCAACGGGGCAATAAATATCAGAAGCCGCTTTGACCGATTCCACAACGGCACAATCCTGTCCGGCTTCATAGGACTCACCCACTTCCGGCAGTTCTACAAAGACCATATCACCTAACAGCCCCTGAGCATGCTCGGTAATGCCTACGGTTAAGGTACCATCTTCTTCAACACGCACCCATTCATGTGACTTGGTATATTTTAATTCCTGAGGTATATCACTCATTTTTATTCACCTTTTTTACTTATGTTCTTACTTATTTTTTCTTGTCCAAAAATAAAGTTTTACTACTGTAGAGTGCCTGGCTACAGGTGCTGTCTTTACAGGGTTTTGAAAACACAGATGTTTTCAAAATCACTGGGATAAGAACTTTTTACAAAACAAGTTTTGAAAAGTTCTAAACCGATACAAGGATGTACTTGAGCGCCCCTGGAAAGACAGCACCTGTAGCCAAGCACGGTCAAACACATTGAATAATTACAATTATCCAGCCAAAACTTTGCCATTTCTTACAAACGGCAGTTTAACTATTTTCGCATCCAGTAATTTATTACGAATTTCTACCTGACAATGTTCCCCGGCGCCGACAGGTACTCTGGCAAAACCAATGGCTTTCTGCATAGTGGGTGAAAAAGTACCACTAGTTAGTTCACCTTCGCCCTCACCGTCAACAATTACTTTCTGATGTGCACGCAAAACGCCTTTACCATTTAAAATCAGGCCCACAAATTTGTATTTTATACCGTCATTTTTCTGTTTTTCCAGTGCTGCACGGCTGATAAAATGTCGATCCGGATCACTGAAGTCTACCGTCCAGATTAAGCCGCTTTCCAGGGGTGAAGTAGTTTCGTCCATATCACTGCCGTATAGATTCATACCTGCTTCCAGGCGCAGTGTATCACGCGCACCTAATCCGCAAGGTTTGACACCGGCCTCGTATAGATTATTCCATACCGACTCAACCTGTTCGTTAGTGCAGACAATTTCATAACCATCTTCACCTGTGTATCCGGTACGGGCCACAAACCGTTCATTATCAGCACCCTGGTTTATCAGTAAGGCATTAAAGGGTTTTAATTCTTCTGCTCCGGCAATGTCATCATCCAGCGTCTTGCCTGCCAGCGCCCTGGCATTAGGCCCCTGCACGGCAATCATGGCCAGATCATCCCGTTCAGTCAGTTCCACAGCATTATCACCCAGCTGGCTGCGCATCCAAGCCAGATCGTTTTCCCGGGTGGCTGAGTTAACAATCACACGCACCCAGTCCGGCGCCATGGCATAAATAATTAAATCGTCAATAACTCCGCCCTCATTATTGAGCATGCAACTGTAGAGAGCCTTGCCTGGCTTACCGGAAATTTTTGCCACGTCATTAGCCAGCAGGCGGGACAGGTAGGCTATAACATCACTACCGAGCAAATCCACAATGGTCATATGACAGACATCGAACATACCGGCATCTTTACGCACCTGGTGATGCTCTTCAATCTGGGAACCATAATGTATGGGCATATTCCAGCCGCCAAAATCCACTAGTTTAGCGCCCATTTTCTGGTGGGCATTAAACAGCGGTGTGGTTTTTAATTCTGTCTGGGTCATATAGAACCTTTTGTTTTGTTTTCTTGTTTGTTTAATTTCTTTTTTAGCTTTTTATTTCAATATTGCCCTCACCCTAGCCCTCTCCCTCTGGGAGAGGGCTAGGGTGAGGGTTAATCTTCTGCGTGATAGGAAGAACGTACCATGGGACCGGATTTTACCCAGGTAAAGCCCAGTTCTTTAGCCAGTTCTTCGTATTCGGCAAATTGTTCAAGGGACAGATATTCCTTAACCGGCAGGTGAAATTTGGTCGGTCTTAAATACTGCCCAAGGGCAATACGGGACACATTATTGGCCCGCAGATCCTGCATTACCTCATAGACTTCATCACGGCTTTCACCCAGACCCAGTATAATAGAGGATTTGGTTTCTACCTTGTCCAGTTCACCTGCAAGACGCAGCATATCCAGTGAACGCTGGTATTTACTGCCCTTACGGACTTCCTTATATAAAGAAGGTACGGTTTCGATATTATGTCCCCAGATCAGCTGCATTTTCGGTGTGCCGGTATAGGGTGAATCTTCCATAGCGGTTTGAACAATTTCCACTGCCTGTTCCTGACATTCTCTAAAGTCCGGCGTTAAAAATTCTACGCCGATATCGGATTTGTCATTACGCAGGGCACGGTAGGTATCTGCAAAAATCTGTGCTCCGCCATCGGGCAGTTCATCCCGGTTAACAGAAGTCAAGACAATAAAGTCCAGCCCCATTTCCTGCACGGCCTGAGCAATACGGGCCGGTTCGGTGGTATCCGCGGTACCAGGGCGACCGGTTTTAACGGCACAGAAACCACAGGCTCGGGTACAGGTATCACCTAATAACATAAACGTCGCAGTACCGCGGTTCCAGCATTCATTGCGGTTAGGGCAATGAGCTTCTTCGCAGACGGTCACCAGTTTATTGCCGTGAACACTGGCTGAAGTGGAAGCAAAATGTGTTTTTTCCGTCAGAGCCTGACGGATATAGGTCGGCATACGGCTGCCGTTAGGCTTGTCTGAATGATCAAATACGGGGATAAATCGTTTGGCACGGGTCATAGAGGCAGCTTGATCCGGCTTGCTGACAGAGGAAGCCTGCTGTGCGGGTTCCTGTGTAGTGTTTTGTGTACTGCCTTTTTGCAGTTTATTCTGTGATTCTGCTGAATCGATAGTCATGACTTACCCGGTTTCTGGTTTATTCTGTAATGGACAATAACTGAAAATAACTGCAGGCGTATTACAGAGCAAAGCACGGCAAACGGATACTGCAGAATTATTTTCACCCCTCTGTCCAACTACCTGAGAGCTTTAGCCCCTTCGGTGGATTTTAACCTAAAAAACTCATTAGGTTTAACAATCTCTCTCCAGAGTCAATGAGGCTATCGGCAGGTTTACAGCAACATTAAGCTGTTCCTAGCGGATAGTTCCTGAATTTGTACAGTTCTGAAACCTGAGCATTTCCGGGTGTATTGCGCCTTCAGTGGTATCTGTTTCTGAAACTAAATTAAAAAACTGATTTAAAAAAGCATTAAAAAAACAGGTACTCTCTCCCGTACAAATCGGCATTGAACTCCCATAATACTGTTTCTTGCCCATTATTTCCATCTTTTATGGCAATTTTAAACGCCTTAATGTCTGGAATAATTCTAAATACAAATGAGAATAATTATTATTTGTCTATATTGTAAAACCTGTTATAATTACACAAGCCAATTAACCTTACAATTAACTGTTGTGGTCTAATAGAACTGGACACTTTAATAAGAGATAATAACAATCAATTATTGAGGTGTCATAATGGTACAGAAACGAACATACAAACAATATTCTAAAGAATATAAAGAAGAAGCGGTAGCACTGGTTCCTGAACAGGGTTATTCAGTGCCAGAGGCGGCTAAATCACTGGGTATAGCCAGCAATATACTGTATCGCTGGAAGAGTAAAATAGAATCTCAACCTGAAGGAAAGTCATTGTCAGTTGATGAACGTGAAG
>JANELJ010000343.1 GCA_024511395.1 Gammaproteobacteria bacterium
CGCATCCTGAACAGGTCTTCCTGAGGTATTTTTGGCTGTTTCTTTGGCTTCATTTTGGTCTGGAAATTTGCAAGGTAATAAGGCTTATTTTACCAAAAACTTGCAAATTTAACACCCACAATCAAGCAATATTTCCTTATAAATCAATGTGCTATGATTTATTCAGGTCGGACTAAATACCTGTTTCCCAAGGATCTGCCTGTTGGTGGCCTAGTTTGTAAAGAAGGGCAGCATGACAGCTTTCTAAGTTTTGTGGCTTCCGGAGAACTGGAAATTGTTAAAACGCTAGAAGGTCAGGAAGTTAAAATCTCTACTATTTCCGAAGGGGATTCACTGGGTGAAATGGCATTAATTGATGGTTTGACGCACTCTGCTACGGTAAGAGCCTGTCGTCCATCAACCATTTTAATTCTGCGCCAAGATGATTTTAATACCCTGTTGTCTGAACATCCTGCTGTTGGTATTAAAATTTTAAAAGGGATTGCACGCCTGTTAAGCCTTAACTTACGCAAGGCGTCGGCTCAGTTAACAACCTTTATGACTATGACACAGTAAAGATGACCCAGTAGAGAAAATCAGAACACTAACGATTAGTACGCTTATTCTTTTTACCACCGAATTTTTTAGCCATATGTCTGGTCTGACGGTGGCGTCGTTCCTGTACCTTTTTGGTTTTTTCATTATTGCGCCGGGTATTGCGAAACGGGTTAGCACTGTTTTTAAATTCCAGACGAATAGGTGTCGCTTCCAGTTTCAGCCATTTACGAAAACTGTTTACCAGATAACGTTTATAAGCTTCGGGAATAAACTCGGTCTGAGTGCCATGAATAACAATTAAAGGTGGATTAACACCGCCCTGATGGGCATAACGCAGTTTGATCCGTCTTCCCCTGGCTAGCGGCGGCTGATGCATCTGCACCGCTTCTTCTAGCAGAGTGGTTAATTTAGAAGCCTGATGACGTTTCATAGCCGATTCAAAGGCTTTATTCACTGAATTGTATAATAAACCGACACCACTGCCGTGCAGGGCAGAAATATAATGGTATTTGGCATAGTCCAGGTAAGGCAGACGACGTTCCAGCTGATCTTTGACAAACTTCCGAGCATCCTGGCTCATACCATCCCACTTGTTAATGGCAACAATTAAAGCCCGGCCCTTATCCAGCACGTAGCTTAACAGGTGCAGATCCTGATCCGTCAGGCCTTCATGGGCATCGAGCATTAAAATGACTACATGGGCACTTTCAATAGCCTGCAGAGCCTTGATAATGGAAAATTTTTCCAAGGCATCCTTGACCCGGCTGCGGCGTCGCACACCAGCAGTATCAATAAAGGTATACCGCTGTCCGTCCCGTTCAAAGGGAATAAAAATACTGTCCCGGGTGGTACCCGGCATATCAAAGGCGACCACTCTTTCCTCACCCATCAGGCGGTTGATCAAGGTAGATTTGCCCACATTAGGCCGGCCTACAATGGCCAGTTTAATACCGGTGTGTTCATAATCATCCACATCACTGTCGGGTTCCGGTTCTTCAGGGATCTCCGCCAGCAGTTCTTCCATTAAAGACCCGATACCATCACCATGAGAAGAGGAAACGGCATAGGGCTGTCCCAGTCCCAGAGCATAAAATTCAGACTCAACCAAGTCTTCATTCATACCTTCAGTTTTATTGACCAGCACGATAATTTCCTTGCCCAGTTGTCGCAGATGCTGGGCAATAGTCTTATCGTGACCGGTAATGCCGCTACGGCCGTCCACCAGAAACAGAATAATATCCGCTTCCTGCATGGCCTGGTAAACCTGGGACTGCATCAAAGTGTCAATACCTTCGTCTTCACCACTGAGACCACCGGTATCAATAACAATATAAGGCCGGTCTCCCACCTTACCATCACCATACTGACGATCCCGGGTGACACCGGGCATATCCGCCACCAAGGCATCCCTGGTTTTTGTCAGACGGTTAAAGAGTGTGGATTTACCTACATTGGGGCGCCCGACCAAGGCAATTACCGGTTTCATAACCTGATTATTTACTCGAAATTATTGGATTAAGCGTTCAGCGTTCAGCGTTCAGCGTTCAGCGTTCAGCGTTCAG
>JANELJ010000344.1 GCA_024511395.1 Gammaproteobacteria bacterium
AAAAAACAACGTTCAGAAAGAGACAGAGCAATATTATTTATCTTTAAGTTTGTGCAAAATATTTAAAATTTTACTTGACTGAAGAAAAAGCGATTTTACAATTTTTGTTCAACGTTGAACGCTATGCTCTCCCCTTCCCCAATGCTATAATCCCCCTTTATCAAACCAAACTCCCCCAGGGATATATGAAAGCTCTACTTCTCCTGTTTGCTGACATCTGCCGTTTTAAAAAAGGGCCGGAAGATATTTCCTATTCCGTCAGCCTGTTTATTCTATTATTTGTCTGTAATTTGATTATTGAGATATTACTTGGCCTGGGTTTTTATTCTGCTTTTGATGCGGCCTTATTGTCTCTTACCTCAATACTAACGCTTTTTGCCTTTAGCTGGATCTGGCTGTATCTGTTTAAATATAATAGTCGTTTTGTACAAACCATAACGGCTTTTGTTGGTATTAGTTTATTTACCAACCTGTTTTTCTTTGTTCCGCTGACCCTGCTCTGGCAGGGTGGAATAATAATTGATCAGAGTTTTGCGCTGATTAATCTAACTCTTTTGGCCTGGATACTGGCTATCTATGCTCATATTTTCAGGCGTGCCCTAGAAATTTCCTTCTTTCTTGGGATTGCCCTAGCTATTACCTATTTTATTTCTTACAGCAATCTCTCTAACTACTTTCTAGGAGTTAATTAATATGCATGTGCATATTCTTGGTATCTGCGGTACTTTTATGGGGGGGATTGCCCTACTGGCACGGGCTAATGGTCATAAGGTTACGGGACAGGATCTTAATGTTTATCCACCTATGAGTACCCAGTTAGAAGAGCAGGGTATTGAACTGATTCAGGGCTATCGGGCAGAGGATGTAAAGTCGGTTAAAGCCGATATTGTGGTTATTGGTAATGCGCTTTCACGGGGTAATGAGGCAGTAGAATATGTACTGGAGCAGAATATTCCCTATACTTCCGGTGCCCAGTGGCTGGCAGAAAATATTTTGCAGCAAAGATGGGTGCTGGGAGTGGCGGGTACTCATGGTAAAACAACGATCAGCAGTATGCTGGCCTGGATTCTGGAGTATGCTGGTTTAAAACCCGGTTTTCTGATAGGTGGTGTGCCGGAAAATTTTGGTGTTTCTGCTCGTAATGGGGAGCTGCCTTTTTTTGTGGTAGAGGCAGATGAATATGATACCGCTTTTTTTGATAAGCGATCCAAGTTTGTTCACTATCATCCACGAACGGTTATCTTAAATAATCTTGAGTTTGATCATGCGGATATTTTTGACGATCTGGATGCAATAAAAAAACAGTTCCATCATTTGATCCGTACGATACCTGGAAACGGTTTGATTATTTATCCTCAAAGCGACAAAAATCTGCAGGATGTTCTGGCTATGGGTTGCTGGAGTCAGACTGAGGTGTTGGTTGATTATGGAGTGTCAGATCAGCACAATGGCTGGTCAGTTTCTCTGCTCAATAAAGATGGTTCAGAATTTGAGGTCTATTTTAATAACGATCTGCAGAGAACGGTTAATTGGTCACTATTAGGTCTGCATAATGTCTATAATGCGGTAATGGCCATTGCCGCAGCCCGTCATGCCGGCGTACCGGTAAAGCATGGTATTGATGCCTTGGCAGAATTTAAGAATGTTAAGCGCAGGATGGAAATAAAAGGCAAGGTCAATAACATTACTGTTTATGATGATTTTGCCCATCATCCCACTGCCATTGCAACGACTATTGACGGCCTGAAAAAGCATATTCCTGGCCATGAACGGATTATTGCTATCCTGGAACCCCGTTCCAATACCATGAAAATGCAGGTGCACAATAAAACCCTGCCTGGGGCACTGGCCAGTGCTGATAAGGTGTTTTTCTATCTGCTGGATGACTATGCTACAAGATTTGATGATACTCTGGAAGCATTAGGTGATAAGGGACAAGCTTATAATAATCTGGATGATATGCTAGACTCAATTTTGGCCATGACTGAAAGTGGTGATCATTTGCTGGTTATGAGCAATGGCGGCTTTGGAGGGATCCATCAAAAGCTGCTTGATGGTTTATTATAATAACAGTACTCTTTAAAAACGGTTTTTAGA
>JANELJ010000345.1 GCA_024511395.1 Gammaproteobacteria bacterium
GTTGCAGCTTACATGAGGTATTACAACCTGGAAAGGCTACATTCAGCAAATGGTGAGCAGCCACCAATTAACTATGAAAATTCTCTAAAAAAAGTATCCGGTTGGACTTGACCAGTACAGTATTAAAAAGGCATTAAAACGGCGCAGTGCGATTGAGCCTGAAATCGGTCATATGAAAAATGATGGTCGTTTAGACCGCTGCTACCTCAAAGGCGCAGTCGGTGATGCCATTAATATGGTTATGGTGGCCGCTGGTCATAACTTAAGAAAGATCCTCAATAAGCTCCGGCTTTTGTGGCTCAAAATTATTTCCGGTTTGATGGGATATTTTATCAAACCAGAACAATCAGCCGCTTTAAACCTGGCTTGATGTCAGGCTTAAAACGGTATTATTCAGGTTGAACTAATTATAGCTCAGGACGTGCAAGTTTCGGTAAATCATCATTAATGCCCGCACCCGACAGCCCCATAGCACGTTTTATCATTATCTGTTTTAAGGGCTGAATTTTATCGGCCAGTCCCAATCCGGCATTACGCAGGACTTTCAAAGGTGTAATATCATTACTGAATAAACGCTTAAATCCATCCATAGCGGCCAGCATGGCAATATTATCTGCTTTACGACGACGCTCAAAACGTCTCAATGCCAGGATGCCGCCAATAGCCCGATGCTGCTGCAGTGCCCGTTGAATTTCTTCTGCCAGTACCACTGCATCCAGCAGCCCCAGGTTAACGCCCTGTCCGGCCAGAGGATGCACGGTATGCGCGGCATCACCAATCAAAGCCAGGTGTTCCTGTACATACTGATTGGCATGGCGTAAGCGCAGAGGAAAAGCGCCGCGCTCTGAATTAAGTTTTATCCGTCCCAGGGTACTGCCGAAAGCCAGCTGCAACTCCTGGTTAAACTGCTGCTCATTCATATTCAGCAAAACCTGTGCCTTATCTTCTGAAGTGGACCAGACAATAGAGCTGATAGTTTCAGCAGAAGAGTCATCACATAAAGGCAGGAAGGCCAGTGGCCCCTCCTGCATAAACTGCTGCCAGCAGGCATTTTGATGGAGTTCAGATGTGCCGACATTACATACGACTGCAGTCTGGTGATAAGCCCAGGTACTCAGGGGAATACCCGCCTGCTGCCTGACCCAGGAATTGGCGCCGTCAGCCCCCACCAGCAGATCGGTGCTGAGGATATGTCCGTCTTCAGTGGCCAGCTGTACACCCGCTTTTTGCTGAGTATTATTTTGTTGAGTATTAATCTGCAGCTCAGCCACTTTAAGCGGCATTAATAAATCGATATTATCAAAAGCAGTCAGACGGTTCTGCACCGCTTTTTGAATAATGCGGTTTTCCACAATATGACCTAGGTTCATCTGGCCAATATCAATACTGTTAAAATGGATCTCTCCATGGCCGGTCGCATCCCAGACATGCATCTGATCATAGGCACAAACACCGTCTTTTTGCATACTCTTCCAGGCACCGATATTTTCAAAAATATGCTGACTGGCATGAGTTAAAGCACTGACCCGGATATCATGACTGCCCTCAGGCCAGTTATAATCCGCCTGATGAGCTTCAATCACCGCTATTTTCAGGGCACTGTTGCCCAAGGCGCAGGCCAGGGTCGCCCCTACCATGCCACCGCCAATAATGATCAGATCATAATGTTGTACTGCTGATTTTTGCATAGTTTATCCAGCGCCTGTCCAGTTTTCTGGTCGTTACTTTTAGTGAAAAATTTCTGTCTCTATTCAGCGTCAGCGAACCGTGACTAGCTGCAGGTACTGTCTTTCCGGGGACGCTCAAGTACATCCATGTATCGGTTTAGAACTTTTCAAAACTTGTTTTGTAAAAAGTTCTTATCCTAGCGATTACGAAAACATCCATGTTTTCATAAACCCCGTAAACACAGTACCTGCAGCTAGTCACTCTACTGTGCTTTGAATTATACTGAATAAATGGAATGGTTCGCCCCACTCTCTAACGGCATCATAAAAATGTGCCAAAATTGTGTTTTTACACATAACAACAGAGTAGAGAGGCGAACCTTATGAGTAATTTTAAAGTAAAACGTGCAATAAAAATACTGGCAA
>JANELJ010000110.1 GCA_024511395.1 Gammaproteobacteria bacterium
CCGCTTTCTGAATGGCCAGTCGGTATGCTTTGTCTGGTGTGAGTTTGAGGACTCTAAAGGGAAAAAAAGACCACGTCTATTACTGTCAACAGATATGCAGTTAAGTGGTCTGGATATTATTATCGCTTATGAAAAGCGCTGGTCGATTGAGCCCTTGTTCAATCAGTTAAAAAATGACTGGGGCATGAAACAGACATGGCAGACAACCCGGAAGGTGTTACATCGATGGGTACACATTATTGCTCTGGGGTATATTATACCTCAATTGCGGGCTATTAAATGTCCGGACCCGGTATTGCGCTTAATTGATAATATGCCCTGGCGAAAGAATACACCCATTACTGCCGGAAGAATACGAATGGGATTGATAAGGTATTTTTCGCAGGTTAGGGTCAGGGACTGGTGGGATAGTAAGTCCCAAAAATTCCAGCCACCGGATACGGATATTTTAAGGCGATTTGAAGATTTGTTATAAAAACAATTTCAAAACAGCTGGTTATAAACAAATTGTTAAAGAACGTATGAGCGAAACAGGACTCTCAAGGGTGAGCTGTCGCTCTAAACTTTAGTTTAGTTTAATATCTATAATTTTATAAAAGCACCATCAGGTATCAATTAAATAATAAGCCAGTTGCCCGGCTGTTTTGTTTTTAGTGATATACCACAGTTCCGGCAGCTGAGGCAGTGGTGTGTTTTTTTCCATTTCGATATAAATCACCGCCTGTTCTGACAGACTGCCAGATTGATGCAGCAACTGGCAAAATTTTTCTACTAAATGCTGGTTAAACGGCGGGTCAAGAAAAACAATATCAAAAGGGCCGACATTTTCCTGCTGTAGATAAGCGGCAGCATCCATATGTACCGCCTGGCCATTGTCCACTTTTAATAGGGCCAGATTGCTTCGGAGCATTTTGATGGCCTGGGGATTGTTATCCACCATAACAACCTGCGCGGCAAAACGTGACACAGCCTCAAAGCCCAGGGCGCCGCTGCCGGAAAACAGATCCAGACAGCGGGCATCGGCGATATCGGCCTGCAGCCAGTTAAACAGAGTTTCTCTGACACGATCCATGGTGGGACGCAGGCCTTCACCGTCTGGGAATTTCAGTTTACGCCCGCGCCACTGGCCGCCTATAATGCGCAGTTCATTACTACCCTTTTTTACCGCAGCCTTTTTTCCTGCTAATGGCTTTTTTCTAGTCTGTGAGTTTTTCAACATCCGGGCCCACAATAATAGTTGCCATTTTATCGGGGTGTACCCGGCGTTTAAAGGCGGACTTTATCTGCTCTAGGGTGACGGCTTCAATATGGGCATTGTATTTGTCCAGATAATCCAGAGGTAAATCATAAAAGCCTATCACGGCCAGATTTTCTACAATGTTTTTATTACTGGCCTGTTTTAAAGGGAAACTGCCGGTGATATTCAGTTTGGCATTATCCAGTTCTTCCTGAGTCGGGCCCTTTTCAATATACTGTTTCAGGTTCAGTCTGACCAGATCAATGGCCTCTTGGGTTGAACTCTGCTTGGTGGTAAAGCTGAACTGATACGGCCCTTCGGCATGCATGGGTATCAGATAACTGCCTATACTATAGGTTAAGCCGCGTTTGACCCGTACCTCTTTCATTAGCCGAGCACTAAAGCCACTACCGCCCAGAATGTGATTGCCTACATAAAGCGCATAATAATCCTTATCGCTGCGTTTAATCCCGGGCTGGCCCATAAGAACGGTGGTTTGGATGGAAGCATGGTTAATGCGGACTTCTTCGGCGTTAGCCAGCTGCGGAGCTGTTGGTAATTGTGCAGCTTTTCTGCCTTCAGGTAAAGCCGCACTGATCTGCTCGGCATAGTCCTGCGCCTGCTGTTCACTCAGATCGCCTACAATAGCCAGTACCGCATTTTTTGCTACATAATACTGTTTATAATATTTAAGCAGATCATTCCGCGTTAAAGCTTTAAGGCTGTCTTTATTACCTCCGGGCGGTGTGCCGTAGGGATGGTTTTTATACAGAGTTTCATAAAAGGCACGGGAAGCTTTTTTAGATGGTGTCTGTTCAATATAATCCAGCTGTACCAGCATCCTGGCCACTTCACGCTGTATCGCTTCCTCTGGGAAACTGGCATTGACCAGAACTTCAGTCAGCAGTTTTAAGGCACCGTTTTTCTGTTTGTCATAGCTCAGGGTACGAATATTAATTAAAGCCATATCCCGATAATTGCCACTGCTATAGTCAATACCCAGAGAAGCAAACTGCTCGGCAATCTGATCGGCATTCAAATTTTTAGTGCCTTCAAAGACCAGACCGTTAGTGAGTTTAGCCAGACCGGCCAGCACAATACCGTCTTTTGACTTAAAACTGCTGTCTCTGGCAGCACCGGCATCAAATATCAGACGAAAGTCAATCATGGGCAGGGTATCGGCTTTCTGGAACAGCACTTCCATGCCGTTACTGGTGTACCAGCGGCTGACTTTTCCGACACGGTCAGTATGGCCATCCGTTTTAATCTTCTGAGCATAGCCTGCGGTAGTTAAAAAGCTCAGGGAAGTAAAAGCCAGGGTCAAAATAAGAACTGTTTTTAATTTAAAAATTTTATTGCGCATTTTATTTAACCTCCATGCTGGCTGTTTCTGCTTTTGCATTAGCCGCATTCTTTTGAGACTGATGGTTTTGAGCCTGTTTATCAATCGGGGTTAAACGAGCAATGGTCAGTGTTTTAGGGATCAGGTATTTACGGGCCACCTGCTGGATCTGCTCCAGGGTTATGGCCTGAATCCGCTCTACATAGCGGCTTTGTTCTTCCCAACCGATACCGGTTGTTTCAGCAATGCCGATTTTCATGGCCTGATAAAACATGGAATCCTGCTCATAAACCGCCGATGAAATCACCTGCGCTTTAACGCGCTGCAGTTCTTCTTCGGATACCGGTTTCTGTTTTATATCTTCCACTTCCTTAAGCAGGGCGGCTTTTAACTCATCCACGGCCACATCTTTAGCTGGAGTAGCGTCCAGTAAAAACAGAGTCTGCATACGGGATTCCAGGGAATAACCGGCTTCTGCAGAAGTGGCAATTTTACTCCCTCTGACCAGATGTTTACTAAAACGGGCACTGTCTCCGCCGTCCATGAGTCCGGCCAGCAGATCCAGAGCATAGGGTTCCCATTGCTGTTCAGCAGTATTTATTACCGGAACCTTATAGCCCATGATCAAATAGGGCAGTTTAGCTTCCAGCAGCATTTCCACCTGTTTAGGGCCTTTCTGTTTTACTTCAATCCGCGGCTTGACCGATTTCACCTTAAAGGGTTTTAAGTCGCCAAAATACTGTTCAGCCAGCTTAAACACGGCCTGTGGTTCTACATCACCGACCACCACCAGAATGGCATTATTAGGTGCATAATAACGCTCATACCACTGGCGCAGATCATCGACCGTCATATTTTTCAGATCATCCATCCAGCCGATAATCGAATTGTGGTAGCCGCTACTGTCAAAGGCAGTGGCATTAAACTGCTCATAAGTCAGAGCCTGCGGCTTATCGTCAGTACGCATACGGCGTTCTTCCATCACCACCATGATTTCTTTTTTAAATTCTTCTTCCGGTAATAACAGACCGCGCATACGGTCTGATTCCAGTTCAAAACTGACCTTTAAACGGCTTTTTTCCAATTTCTGGTAGTAGGCTGTATAATCTTTGGAAGTAAAGGCATTATCATCCCCGCCATTGCGGGCAATAATTTTATTGAATTCACCGGCCGGAAATTTTTCTGTGCCTTTAAACATCATATGTTCCAGCACATGGGACACACCAGTGGTTCCTCCGCTTTCATAACTGGAACCAACCCGATACCAGACCTGGGATACCACCACTGGCGCACGATGGTCAGGTTTGACAATAACTTTCATGCCATTAGGCAGCATTTTTTCATAGACACTTTTATCTCCCTGTATATCCGATTGAACGGTTTCTGCCAGTACCGTATTTACAAACAAAAGCATTAACAGGCTGCTAAATCCTGTGATTAAGGTTTTTAGTGGTATTTTGTTCAGGTTTTTTCCTGTCATAAAGATCTTCTCTTCCTATTTCCTAACTTTTTACAGGTTTATCAGGTAAAATAACTGGTTTAGTGCTGATTTATTTTAATGAACCAGTATAACTTAGATATATCACTTAGATAAAGTTTAAATTCATTCAATACAGGCATTAGCCAGACACGTTTATCTGTTAACCGAGAAAACACATACTCTATGTTCAGTTTTATAAAGCGCAATAATAAAGAGACCGATAAAAAGGAAAACAGTTCCTCAGATAATGCTGATTTAACTCAGGAGCAGGCTCCTGAAGCCGCTTCCAGTACCGAAAATAATCTTCCTGAAAAAACCTATCAGGAAAATACCGCACCCGAAAGCAAGAAGGGATTATTTGGACGACTGAAGCAACGTCTGAGCAAGACCCGCAGTTCCATAACTGAAGGGATCAGCAATGTTATTCTGGGTAAAAAGGAAATTGATGATGATTTGCTGGAAGAAATCGAAACCCAGTTGCTGATGTCCGATATGGGTGTTGAGGCCACCATGGCTATTATTGAAAACCTGACAGACCGCATTTCCCGTAAACAGCTCTCTGATGCCAACTCTCTGTTTCAGGCCATGGAAGAAGAAATGACAGCACTGCTGGAGCCGGTTAATATTCCCTTTAGTATTGATGCCACTAAACAGCCCTATGTGGTTTTAATGGTGGGCATTAATGGTGCCGGTAAAACCACAACTATCGGCAAGCTGGCCAAAAAGTTTCAGAACGAAGGCCATTCTGTGATGCTGGCCGCCGGGGATACCTTCCGTGCTGCCGCAGTGGAACAGTTACAGGTCTGGGGTGAACGCAATAATATTCCAGTCATTGCCCAGCATACCGGTGCCGACTCGGCTTCGGTGATCTATGATGCCATTGAGGCCGGTAAGGCACGTAATATTGATATTGTTATTGCCGACACCGCCGGACGCCTGCACACCCAGTCCAACTTAATGGATGAACTGGCCAAGGTTAAACGGGTCGCTTCCAAGATAGATGACACCGCCCCCCATGAAATTATGCTGGTGGTGGATGCCGGTACCGGACAGAATGCCCTGAACCAGGCTATGGAATTTAATAATACTGTGGGTTTGACCGGTATTACAGTCACCAAGCTTGACGGCACCGCCAAGGGCGGGATTATTTTTGCTATCGCCAAAAAACTGAATATTCCTATTCGCTTTATTGGCGTGGGGGAAAGTATTGATGATCTACGGCCCTTTGATGCCAAGGAATTTGTCCAGGCATTATTAAGTCGGGAAGAGTGAAAGAAGTTTCAGTTTTTAGAAGAATAATAATAAAGGGTTGTTGGTTTTTATGATTCTGTTTGATCAGGTCAGTAAGCGTTACCCGGGGGGAAATGAAGCATTAAGTCATGTTAATTTTCATCTGCATCAGGGTGAAATGGCTTTTTTAACCGGGCATTCCGGTGCCGGAAAAAGTACTCTGCTTAAGTTAATTGCTCTGATTGAACGGGCTACCACCGGTAATGTCATTATCGGCGGAAAAAATCTGCATAAAGTCAGCCGTCATACCCTGCCCTATCTGCGTCGCAATATGGGTATTATATTTCAGGATTACCAGTTACTGTATGATCGGACCGTTTTTGATAATGTCGCCCTGCCCCTGATTATCAGCGGTTTTTCTTCCCGTGAAGTTAAAAAACGGGTGCATGCCGCACTGGATAAAGTAGGCCTGCTACGTCATGAAAAAAAATACCCGGTTACCCTTTCCGGGGGTGAGCAGCAACGAGTCAGTATCGCCCGTGCAGTAGTCAATAAACCGGCTTTGCTGCTGGCTGATGAACCGACCGGTAATCTGGATCCCGATCTGTCACTGGAAATTATGGATCTGTTTATGGCATTTAACCAGGTGGGCGTAACGGTATTAATTGCTACCCATGATATTCCCCTGATCAATCAACTGGATAAACGTATTGTCCACCTGGAGCATGGTCAGTTGCTGACGGTGGAGGAAGACTAATGGCCGGACAATCCAGCAGCACTGAAAGCCAGGTTCAGTTAAGACAGCTACGGCCCAGCTTTTCTTCACACTTTAAAGAATTTTTTGTCCGTCATCTGCAGGTGTTTTTTTATTCCCTAGGACTGCTCAGCCGTACACCTTTCTCAACCCTGCTCACGGCTGCCGCTCTGGGTATTGCACTGGCTTTGCCTGCCGGTCTGTATGTTATACTGGATCACGCTAAACAGCTCAGCGGTGACTTTGACAGCATTAACCAGATGTCACTGTTTATGAAACAGGATATCAGCACTCAGGCCATTGATCGGCTACAAAAAAAACTCAATGCCTGGCCTGAAATAGCTCAGGTTAAACATATTGATCGGGCTGCGGCCCTGAAAGAATTTCAGGAAAACTCCGGTTTTGGCGATGCCCTTAAAGCATTAAAAGATAATCCTCTGCCTCATTTGCTGATAGTCTATCCCAGCCTGACGCATAATGAAGCGGAACAGATCAACCACCTGCTGGCCGATTTAAAAAAACTGCCGGAAGTTAATCTGGTTCAGCTGGACATTCAGTGGCTGCAGCGCCTGTATGCCATTATTCATATTGCTCAGCGGGGGATTTTTATTATTGGTGCATTACTGGCGCTGGCCGTATTACTCATTATCGGTAATACCATTCGCCTGGCCATTGAAAACCGACGCAGTGAAATTGTGGTAATGAAACTGATTGGCGCCACAGATAGTTTTATTCGTCGACCGTTTCTTTATACCGGTTTCTGGTACGGCCTGTTTGGCAGTCTGATAGCCATATTACTGGTCAACCTGTCCCTGCTGATGATCAGTAATCCGCTGGCCCATTTATCATCTCTATACAATAACAGCGAATTATTTTCCCTAGGCTTAATGGGTATTAACACCAGTCTGACTTTACTGGTATCCAGTTGTGTGCTGGGCTGGCTGGGTGCACGAATGGCCGTAGGCAGGCACTTAAAAGAAATAGAACCCAAATAACAATTTAAAACTCAATATTCACTGATTGGTTGACCCAGCTTTATTATTTTTGATACAGTAATTTATTATTACTACCTGAATTCTGGATAAGAACTAAAAAATATTGAACTAAATGCCTGTTTCTCGATCAGATCATTTAATGACCAAATCAAATGAATTTGAACAAGGAACAGGCAAGTGACTACTATAGATGA
>JANELJ010000011.1:0-2029 GCA_024511395.1 Gammaproteobacteria bacterium
GCCTCAGCCTGACTGTCAGTAAAGAGTTCCAACATTATCTTTCTGCTCAGTGGTTTGCCACCCAGCAGAAATACCGCCTGATCTTTAATAACAGCATTAAACCGCTCCTGTACTGGTTTGTGCTGTTCTGTTTTCGCCACCGGAAGATGGAAGCGGGACCAGAATACCGAACCTTTATCCAGTTCACTTTGCAGACCGATTTCTCCACCTATTAATTCAGTCAGTTCTTTACTAATGGACAGGCCCAGACCAGTACCGCCAAACTTTCGGGTAGTTGAGACATCGGCCTGATTAAACTTTCCGAATACATGCTCAATTTTATCTTCTACAATACCGATTCCGGTATCTTCAACAGAAATCGTAAAGTTAACTTCCTTATTTATCAGTTCATGGCAGCGGATATCCACCAGTACATAACCCTCTGCAGTAAACTTAACTGCATTGGTAATAAAATTGATCAGGATCTAACGTATGCGAATGGCATCTCCGATAATATATTCCGGCATTTTTTTATCCAGCCGGTATTCCAGTTCTATACCTTTTTCCTTTGCCTTGATGTCAACAATATGCAGTGCATCTATGATCAGATTATGAAAATTAAACTCAATCGGATCGATACTCAGTTTGCCTGACTCTATTTTGGAAATATCGAGAATATCATTAATAATATGCAGCAGTGAGTTGACGGAGTTCTGTATTTTATATACAAAATCTTTCTGCTCATTATTCAAAGGAGTATCCATAAGCAGATCACTTAAACCAATAACGCCATTCATAGGCGTTCTTAGTTCATGACTCATATTAGCAACAAAACTGCTTTTCTGCTCATTATGCGCTTCGGCCAGTTGTTTAAGTTGTTTAAGCTTCTGCTCATACTGTTTCCGTTCGGTAATATCCACTCCATAAACCTGAACAAGGGTCAGTCCATGCTGTTCAACCGGGTGAAAATTCCAGTAATACCATCGATTATCAGCACCGCTTTCCACACCGTCTATTGTTTTATTATTTTCTATGCATTGCTGCAAAATGGTTTCAATATTATCCGGCAGAATCGCAGGACGTCCCATGTCATTAAAGCCGTATTCAACCAGCAATTCTGTCATACTGGGGTTGGCATAATGCATTACGGCTTCATCATCAAGCTGTAGAATAGGGGCCGGACTTAATTCGGCAAACAGAGACAGTCGTTTAATTTCATTTTCACTGAATCCGGAATCGGCACAGTCACGAAACAGAACTAGGGTTTCATTATTATCAAGCTGAATAAACCGGACATCTATCTGCAGATAAACCCCTTCTTTGTCCACCCAAGTCAGTTCATGGGTATCCTGTTCCCCCTCATCCGCCAAATGCAGCATAGGGATTGATTGCCAAAATATTTTTTTGAGCATCCAGATGCAGAACACCTTCTGTAAGGTGCTGAAACAGTAATCTTTCAATAAGAGGCTGCAGATTTTCAGGCATGACTCACTCGTAACAGGCATTGGATCTTCTTTCTTATCTAAGGGCTCTATCACTCCGGACACCCGTAATTCATCCTGTTCACAATGTGAGAGATCCACAATACGTTCATCTATACAGCGTTTACCGCCTGCTTCATAGATAATTTTAACCTGCGGCAACAGCGGTTTCTGTTTATCAATTTCCACCACCACTCCTTTTTCGCCAGAATTTAAACGTACCGCGCTGGTAAAGGGGTAAATACCCATAACATGGATCAGCTCACTGACAATTTCTTCCCTGAACTGGTCTTTTCAGGCAGACTGATAAAGCAGCTTAAGCGCATTAACCGGTAACATACCCGGTTTATCCGTCAGACCATGGATAAACTCATCGTAAAAATCCGCCACCTGCAGGATTTCTACCAACTCAAAAACCTCAGTATCTTTTAAATGTTTTGGATAGCCGGAACCATCACTGAATTCATGGTGCTGACTAACCAGTTTAATAACATTTTCCGGTACATCCTCACTCTGCTGCAGCACCTTTTCCACAATCCCCGGGTGCTGATGGATCAGTTCCAGTTCCA
>JANELJ010000011.1:2129-15943 GCA_024511395.1 Gammaproteobacteria bacterium
CAGTTCCAGTTCCATCTCAGTATAGGCCTACCCAGCAGATGAATAGGCAAACGAGCCCAGCCAGTATCATACAGCAAGGCAGCCAGACCCAGATCGCTAATATCCTGATCACTACGTCCTAGGCGCATGGCCAAAGGCAGAACCACAGCAAATACTCCGAAGCCATGATCACTGAGTTTAATATCCTGGCGATGCAGATGCAGCATGCCTAGTCATTACGCACCAGACTGTCTCTGGCTTCATCAATCAGGGGATTAATGGTCTACACTGCAATAGGCTTGCCTTCCTTAAACCAGATTGCCCAGCTCATTCACCATTTTAGAAATTTTACCCTGTAGCACCCTGGCGACTTTTAATTCTTCATTAAGTCGGGCTTTTGTTTCACTGGCAGTTTTTTTCTCACCCTGTCCTGATTGTACTGTTACTGATTTGTCTTCATCAGTTTTATCCACAGCAGGAATATTTTTTTCTGTCTCCTGAACCTGTTCCGGAGTATCTTCAGAGGAAACATCATCACCGCGCTGCAAATCAATCACCAGCCCTTTGACTCCGGCTTTTTTTAACAGCAGAATATCTTTCTGGGAATTAATTTTACGTCGATGGCGTAAAAAAGGACTCTGCAGCCAGGGTATATCCAGTTCATGAATAAACATACCGGGCTTTAACTGGGCAATTGAAATCTTTTTTGTAGGTGCAGAAGCGGACATACAAAAAGTATAGTTTGAATTTACTAAAAAGAAATAAAAAAAGTGTAATTTTTGTCGTGAAATGAAAAACTAATGAAAAACTCTACAACATACGGGCAAGATGCCCGCACTCCCGGGTATTAAGACGTTTGCATATCCTGACGGATGGATTCAATAACCGGGGCAACAGAAGGGCATACGCCTCGCCACAACCAGAACGATTCAGCTGCCTGTCCCACCAACATGCCCAAGCCGTCCGAGATATGCCCAACACCCTGCTGTTCTGCCCAGCGCATAAATGCTGTCGGTTCACTGGCATACATCATGTCATAACAATAGCCCGGTTCAGAAACCAGCTGTGCCGGCAGGGGAGGAACTTCTCCCTGTAAACTGGCGGCCGTAGCATTAATAATCAGGTCAAACTGCTGCCCCTCTAAGGATTCATAACCGCCACCGGAAATATTACCCATATCCGTAAACCCGTCAGCCAGCTCTACTGCTTTAGAAGCTGTACGGTTAGCAATATAAAGTTGTTGAGGCTGCTGCTCCAGAATCGGCGCCAGCACACCCCGAGCCGCACCACCAGCCCCCAGAATCAAAACCTTTTTACCGCTCAGCGGCCAGCCCAGATTATCTACAATATCATTAACCAGACCAATTCCATCGGTATTGTCCCCGTCAATAGTGCCGTCTGAATTCAAAATAAGCGTATTCACCGCACCCGCCCGTTTAGCCCGTTCACTGAGCGTATCAGACAACTTCCAGGCATCCAGTTTAAACGGCACCGTCACATTCAGCCCCTTACCGCCATGCCCCTGAAAATGCCTCACCGCCTGCTCAAAACCACCCAGATCCACATGAATGGCCGTATATTCAATAAACTGCCCGGTTTCTTTAGCAAAAGCAGCATGGATCTGCGGTGACTTACTGTGATTAATGGGATTACCCATTACTGCATACTGATCCGGCTTATCAAAATCAAAAATATCACTCATCGCCTATCCTTCCTGAGCCTGTAATTTTTTACGCTTTAAAACCCGCTTATTATGTCCGCGCAATAACAGCACCACCAGCCAGGTCACCAGCAATGCCGCCGAAACAATAATCAGATTATGCTCCACATCTCCTTTTTCCACCAGCACATAAAAGGTACCGGCCACACCTGAAACACCACCCAGGAACATGACGGCTATGGCCAGGAGCATAAAGATAATAAAGTATAGAAATTTGAGGATATATTTCATTTAGATTCCGTTTTAACCCCCTCAATCCCCCTTTAAAAAAAGGGTAAGCAGGGCATCACTCTGAGTAGCTGGCGGGCAAGGGCTTAATTCATAACAACAATTAAACAATTCACTCATTTAACCAACAAGCCACCTGCTTCCCGAAATAGGTCAGTATACCATCAGCCCCAGCCCGTTTAAAACACAGCAGTGACTCCAGAATCACCTTACGCTCATCCAGCCAGCCGTTCTGTATCGCCGCTATAGTCATGGCATATTCACCACTAACCTGATAGGCATAAGTCGGCACACCAAACTCATCCTTAACCCGGCGCACAATATCCAGATAAGGTATACCCGGCTTAACCATCACCATGTCCGCCCCTTCTTCCAAATCTATGGCCACCTCATGCAGCGCTTCATCACTATTGGCAGGGTCCATCTGATAAGTAGTCTTGTCTGCCTTACCCAGATTAGCTGCCGACCCCACCGCATCCCGGAAAGGGCCGTAAAAGCTGGAGGCATATTTGGCTGAATAGGCCAGAATACGGGTATAAATATGGCCGTTTTCTTCCAAGGCATCACGAATTTCACCAATTCTCCCGTCCATCATATCAGAAGGGGCCACCACATCCGCACCGGCCTCAGCATGGGACAGAGCCTGCTTGATCAATACTTCTACCGTTTCATCATTAAGTACATAACCCGTTTCATCAATCAGACCATCCTGTCCATGGGAAGTAAAGGGATCCAGCGCCACATCCGTAATAACACCCAGATCCGGATAAGCATCTTTCAATGCCTTAACCGCCCGTTGTGCCAGACCGTCCGGATTATACGCTTCATGAGCATCATCCGACTTGGCACTTTGAGGTGTAACCGGAAACAGAGCTACCGCCGGAACACCCAGTGATACCAGCTCTTTTGCTTCAAGCAGTAACTGGTCAATACTGACCCGCTCCACACCGGGCATGGAACTGACGGCTTCCCGCTGTCCCTGACCTTCCAGAATAAACATGGGATAAATCAGATCATCCACACTGAGCTGTGATTCACGCATCAAACGGCGGGAAAAATCATCCCGACGCATACGACGCTTGCGGGTAAACGGATAAACGGCAGATACGCTCAAGGTTCTCTCCTGCAGTATTAATGACAAGCTATAAATTACGGGCTATCAGACTGTATTGATCGGCCTGATAAGGAACCGGAATGGTTACAATATGGCCACTGCCCGGCGCCACATCCATGACTTCACCCTTCTGGTTGCGAATAGCTTCCAAGGTAAACGGCTGGTTACCTTCCGGCAGTATCAACTCCAGGGTATCACCCACTGAAAAGCGGTTTTTTACATCCACTGTGGCAGTCTGTTTAGACGGATCATAAGCAATAATTTCACCCACAAACTGCTGGCTTTTACTGCGGGAATGATTGTTCATATAATTCTGATATTCTTGGGTATGGTGGCGCTGGAAAAAACCATCTGTATAGCCCCGGTTGGCCAGACTGTTCAGATCGGCATACAGTTCCATATCAAACGCTTCGCCTCGTGCCAGAGCATCAATCGCCTGACGATAGACCTGGGCGGTACGGGCAGCATAATAATGGGACTTGGTCCGACCTTCAATTTTAAGGGAATCCATGCCAATCTGCATTAAGCGCTCAACATGCTCAAGGGCACGCAGATCCTTGGAGTTCATAATATAAGTGCCGTTTTCATCCTCAATAATAGGCATATACTCACCGGGGCGTTCAGATTCTTCAATCAGATACACCTTGTCTGCTAGGGGATGACGCTTAAGCTGACTATCATCAGGAAACACTTCAGGAGAATTCATGGCCGCAAAGGGAGCAAAATCAATTTTCTGGGGCTGGACATCACCGGTTATATCTTCCTGCCCTTCATGCACCTTGTATTCCCAGCGGCAGGCATTGGTACAGGTACCCTGATTAGGATCGCGATGATTAAAATAGCCGGACAGCAGGCAGCGGCCGGAATAGGCAATACACAGAGCTCCGTGAACAAAAACCTCCAGCTCCATATCCGGACATTCCTGGCGGATTTCCTCAATTTCATCCAGTGACAGCTCACGGGACAGAATCACCCGTTCCACACCCATGGACTGCCAGAATTTTACTGAAGCATAATTAGTGGTATTGGCCTGAACCGACAAATGAATGGTAGCATCAGGCCAGCGTTCCTTAACCATCATGATCAGGCCGGGATCAGCCATAATCAGTGCATCGGGATTGAGCTCAATAATAGGCGCAATATCATCCAGATAGGTTTTTACCTTGGAATTATGAGGGATGACATTGGAAGCCAGAAAAAATTTTTTGACCTGCTGATGAGCTTCATCTATACCGATTTTAATGTTTTCGTAAGTAAAGTCATTATTTCTAGCCCGCAGGCTGTAACGCGGCTGACCTGCATAAACAGCATCTGCACCAAAGGCATAGGCATAACGCATATTTTTAATGGTACCAGCAGGCAATAATAATTCAGGTTTTTTCAGCACTTTTTTATACAACTTCTCATTCAAATATCTGTTTATGCCCTGAAGAGGAGGGCATATTCACTATTAATTCATTAAACAGGCGCTATTATAACCTTAATTCACTTGTTTATGTGCGCCTGTTATTAGAAAATAAACAGTATTCAGACTAGGATTCACTATTCTGGATATATTTGTCGGTTTTTTCTGTCTGCTTTATATTGTATAAAGTTATACAATACCCGAAATTTTAATTTAGCAACCACTTGCGAATGTCTTCAGGAGATATTATGTCAACCATACAATATGGATCCCGAGTAATTTTTACAATGTTACTCAGCTTATTTTTATTCACTTCAGTTACTGCCAATGAGCTACCGGAACCTCAGCGTTTAATGGAAGAAACTTCAAAGAAAGTGCTTAAAACTTTTATTGAAAATACCGATGCTATACGCAAAGATCCTGATGTAGCACACAAACTTATCAATGAAAACTTGGTGCCTAAGGTAAATTTCAAATTAATATCCCGCTGGGTACTAGGTAGAAACTGGAACAAAGCAAGCCCGGAACAGCAACAGAAATTTACTAAAGAGTTCAAAAACCTGGTAATCAAGTTTTATTCCAGGGCTTTTATTGATTATCTGCAGAAAAATGATTTAAACAAAGATATCATCTCATTTAAGCCTTTTCGCGGCAAATTAGACAGTAAATACGCCACAGTCCGTTCACAGATCAACCCACCCAATGGTGCTGATCCAATAGAAGTCAATTATGATCTTTACCGTAATAAAGCCGGACAATGGAAGGTATATGATGTTACTGTTGAAGGGATCAGCCTGGTTACAACCTACCGCTCCTCCTTTAAACAAATTATTTCACAGAAGGGAATGGATGCACTGCTGGCTGACTTAAAAGACAAAAACTCTAAAATTAACCAGTCTGCCGAAGCCGGGCCTAAAGTAGAAAAGAGTTAGGTTTTATTCCATTTCCAGTTCCTTTATTTTTCGGGTCAGGGTATTTCTGCCCCAGCCCAGCAACCGGGCGGCATCCTGTTTTCTGCCGCCGGTATGTTTCAGAGCCACATCAATCATAATGCGTTCCATATCTGGTATCAGTGTTGCCAGGACATTTTCTGCTCCGGAAGCTAGTTTGGAGTCCAGCCACATTCTTAAGGCTGCTTCCCAGTTACTGTTAACCGCTTCTTCCTGTTCTGAACTTTTCAGTTCCGGCGGCATCTCCTCAACATGCACCATCTGGGCCGGAGACATAACGGTCAGCCAACGACAGACATTTTCCAGCTGACGGACATTACCCGGCCAGGGCTGATGACTTAAAAATACCTTGCTTTCCGCATCCAGAGTTTTCTTTTCTACATTCAGTTCCTGGGCAGCCTGGTTAAGAAAATAATCCGCCAGCAGGGGGATATCTTCCTGCCGCTCACTTAAGGTGGGAATATGAATGCGGATCACATTAAGACGATGAAACAGATCCTCACGGAACAGACCTTCCTGTACCCTTTTATCCAGGTTCTGGTGTGTTGCAGCAATAATCCGCACATCTACCTTGACCGGTTCCCGACCGCCGACCCGGTAAAACTCACCATCGGCCAGTACTCTTAATAGTCTGGTCTGCAATTCTGCCGGCATGTCTCCAATTTCATCCAGAAACAGAGTGCCGCCGTCAGCTTGTTCAAAACGTCCAACCCGCTGGGACTGGGCACCAGTAAAAGCACCGCGTTCATGACCAAACAGTTCTGATTCCAACAAGTCTTTAGGAATGGCCGCGGTATTAAGGGCAATAAATGGCTTATCAGAACGGGGGCTATGGCGGTGCAGAGCTTTTGCAACCAGTTCTTTACCGGTACCAGACTCGCCGTTAATCATAACGGTAATATTGGATCGGGACAGCCTGCCTATGGCACGGAAAACTTCCTGCATGGAGGCGGCTTCACCAATAATTTCTGAGGTTTCATTGATAAGTTTTGCATCCAGTTTGCGGGCCTTTTCTGACTTTCTTAAACTCAGTGCCCGTTGCACCAGTTCTACGGCTTCATCCACGTCAAAAGGCTTGGGCAGGTATTCAAAAGCTCCACCTTCATAAGCGGACACAGCACTGTCCAGATCGGAATGGGCCGTCATAATAATAACGGGGATGTCTTTATAATTTTTTTTCAGCTGCTCCAGTAGGCCAAAACCGTCCATCCCCGGCATGCGGATATCGGTAATAATGCAATCCGGTTGGGCTTTTTTTAAAGCCGTCAGCACGGCTTCAGCATTTTCAAAACTTTCTACTTCAAAGTTAGTCTGTTTAAAGGCTTTTTCCAGCACCCAGCGAATGGAACGATCATCATCAATAACCCAGACAATTTCTTGTGTGCTCATAATGCACTCCAGATAATATATATTATATGCATTTGAATTCTTTTCATTAAGTTTTTTCTAATCTTTGATTGGTAAAAGCAAACAGAATACGGTTTTACCCGGACGGCTCTGACATTCAATCAGACCACCATTCTGACTGATCAGCGACTGTGCAATGGACAGTCCCAGTCCGGTACCTTCAGCACGGCCAGTGATCAGGGGCATAAATATCCGCTCCTGCATCTGCCTGGAAATACCCGGCCCGTTATCAATAATGTCCATCTTGGCCACCAGTTTGTAGTATTTCTGGCCGATATTAAAATGGCGCATAATTCTGGTACGTATGGTGATTTTTTTCTCTTTTTCCCGGCCATTTTCATCCACTTTATCTTCCTGTTCAGATAAAGCCTGGGCGGCATTACGGACAATATTTAAAACCGCCTGGATCAGATGTTCCGGATCAAATTCTATTTCCGGAATACTGGGATCATAGTCAAAAAAGATATGCACATCGTGTATTTTGTCTGCTTTAAGCAGGCTGCGAACCCGTTCAGTAACCGAATGAATATTGACCATAGTACGGTTCGGCAGAGCATTGGGTCCCAGCATTCGATCCACCAGTTTTTTTAAACGATCGGCTTCTTCAATAATCACCTGGGTATATTCAGTCAGCTCTTCATCATTAAGTTCCCGCTCCAGTAATTGTGCTGCACCACGAATACCGCCCAGTGGATTTTTCACTTCATGTGCCATACTGCGTAACAGGGCTCTGACGGTTTCATGCTGAGCAAGCAGATTTTCTTCACGGGTAATACGCAGATGCCGATCCAGCTGATTAAATTCTATTAACAACTGCTTTTCATTATGATCCGAATATATTGGCTGAACAGTCACATCCACTACCACAGAATAATCCTGTAACTGCAGGTTTTTCTCCCGCTGAGTAAAAGGATGGTTACTGTCCAGGGTATCCTGAATTGAGGCCTGTAATTCAGGATCCTCTATAAGTTTACTGATGCTTTTAGAATTAATTTTATTAGAGCTGACACCCAGCAGCATTTCAGCTGCAGGATTAATAAACTGTACATTCAGACTGCTGTCCAGAAGCACGATAGCCGTATTGAGATTATCCAGTATGTTGTCTGTTGAGTAACTTATCATAGGTGTTTTGACATCATGTCTCATTAGGTGACATAAGATAAACGGGTAATATAATAAAGTCTCCGTTTATTCATTATTACAGGGATTAAGCAAAAATTGATCCATAAATGAAATTCTCCTGTAATTAAGCTGTTTTGTTGTTAATTTCAGGTTTTTATAGTTTAACCTGCTGATTATTAAAACTTATTCATTTTTGAATGTTGTTATTCCCCATTATAAATAACACCGTGTTCCTGCTATTATGCACTAATAAAGTGCAAGCTTACCAGAACATTTCAATGCATAAAAAAAGCCCTGAATACACAATGTGTATTCAGGGCTTTTTAACTCGTTTTTCAGTTCCGTCTTACCGGCATAACCAGTAATTCAAACTGAAGCCTGCTATTAGCAGCTGTAGTACATATCAAACTCAACAGGGTGAGTAGTCATACGTAAACGAGTCACTTCTTCCATCTTCAGATCAATAAAGGCTCTAATCATGTCTTCAGGGAATACACCACCGGCCATCAGGAAGTCCATATCATTTTCCAGGGCTTCTAAAGCCTGGTCCAGAGAACTGGCTACTGTTGGAATTTCAGCGGCTTCTTCTGCTGGCAGATCATATAAGTCCTTGTCCATAGCATCACCAGGATGGATCTTGTTCTGAATACCATCAAGGCCGGCCATCAGCATAGCTGAGAATGCCAAGTATGGGTTGGCTGTTGGATCTGGGAAACGAACTTCAACACGACGTCCCTTAGGATTGGACTCATAAGGGATACGAATAGAAGCAGAACGGTTACGTGCAGAGTAAGCCAGCATGACTGGTGCTTCAAATCCTGGAACCAGACGCTTGTAGCTGTTGGTTGAGGAGTTAGTGAAAGCGTTCAGAGCACGGGCATGCTTGATAATACCACCAATGTAGTACAGCGCAGTCTCAGACAGTCCGGCATAGCCGTCGCCGGAGAACAGGTTTTCACCATCTTTAAAGATAGACTGGTGAACGTGCATACCGGAACCATTATCACCAACAATTGGCTTGGGCATAAAGGTGGCTGTTTTACCATAGGCATGAGCAACATTATGTACAACGTATTTCAGCTGCTGTACTTCGTCTGCCTTTTCAATCAGCGTATTAAATCTAACACCGATTTCGCACTGACCTGCAGTTGCAACTTCATGGTGATGTACTTCAACTTCCTGACCCATTTCTTCCAGTGTCAGACACATTTGAGCACGAATATCATGCAGAGAATCTACTGGAGGTACTGGAAAATAACCGCCTTTAACACTAGGACGGTGACCCATATTACCATCAGTATAAACTTTTTCAGAGTTCCATTCAGATTCTTCAGAGTCAACTTTTACAAAAGTACCGCTCATGTCTGAACCCCAACGTACATCATCAAGGATAAAGAATTCTGGCTCAGGACCAAAATAAGCCTGATCACCGATACCGGTTGATCTCAGGTGTTCAATAGCACGACGTGCAACAGAACGTGGGTCACGCTCATAGCCCTGCATGGTTGAAGGTTCAACGATATCGCAGGTAACAATTAAAGTCGGCTCATCAGTAAAAGGGTCCATTACTGCTGTACTCTGATCAGGCATTAAAATCATGTCTGAATCATTAATACCTTTCCAGCCGGAAATAGAAGAACCATCAAACATTTTACCATCTTCAAATGTGCTGGCTTCTACAGTTTTGGCAGGAACACTGACGTGCTGCTCTTTACCGTGTGTATCGGTGAAACGGAAATCAACAAATTTGACACCATTTTCTTCAATCATTTTTAAAACATCGGACATTCTTTGTCTCCAGGTTATTGGTTAAACACATTCCCTGAAACAGGGTTATTTTTTAAAACTCATATTAAGTTGCACAATACCGTCAACTCATTATGCATGCACCACAAAGGATGCCAAAATACAGACATTGAACCATAACAGTGCATTTAACGGTAAAGTACTTCTACTTTGTTGATATAGTCCAGTGTTTTTACTGAATCTACAAACTGCTGTCTTAACTGACCAGCATTTACATTACCGGATAATATTGATAGTGGCAGTATTATTTGAACACTTACCTTACCATCAAGATAATGTAGTGTCACTTCTTCTATTGATTTTGACTGCTCAATATCTGCCCAACACTGATCCAGGTCAGTCAATATATCTTTTCTCAGCGGCAAATCTGAACAACTGGATTGTTCTTCATCATTTTCCGGATCAATATGCACCAGCACCTGAGCAATATCCGGAAACTGCCGTGTTAGTTCTTTGCTGACTTCATCACTGATGCGATGACCTTCAGAAACACTCAGATTCGGTGCCACTTCCACATGGACATCGAGCAGAGCTTCCGCTCCCATTTGCCGGGTTCTCAGCATATGCATCTGAGAAACACCGGGTATGGCGGATATATGTCGGCTTATGGACTGCACCTTGTCCGGATCCAGTCCCTTATCCACCAGCTCTTCAATACTTTCCTTCGCAATATCCCAGCCAATTTTAGCTATCATCATGGATACTATCACCGCAGCGGCCGCATCCAGATAGGGCAGACCTGCAATACTGCCGGCAATACCGATTAATACTACAATCGACGATATAGCATCACTACGATGGTGCCAAGCATTGGCTTTGAGTAGCGAAGAATTTAAACGATTCGCATAAACCAGTGTATAACAGTACAGGGCTTCTTTGGAAAGCACCGATAGCAGAGCCACCCAGATGGTCATAGTTTCTGGTACCGGAATATCGCCTGAAGCCAGCCGGTTAGTGGCATCAATAATAATACCAATGCCCACCGTAATTAATACGCCACCCAGAACGGCAGCAAAGGCCGTTTCAATACGTGCGTGTCCATAAGGATGATCTTCATCCGGCAGTTGATTACCCTGCCGGGCTGCCCAGACAACCAAGCCGTCACTAAGCAAATCCGAAAATGAATGAATACCGTCCACAACCAGAGCATGGGAATGCCCGATAAGACCAATGATTATTTTAAAGATGGCCAGGACAAAATTAACAATGGCACCAATAATAGTAACTTTACTGGTCAGGCGATAGCGTTCATCGGCCTTATTTGACAGCGTATCAGTTTGCTCATTGGTTTCAGACATATTACTTAATCTAAATTAAAAATGGAATTTTACGTTGAAACGCTAAAAAAGCCAATTTTTTAAACTTTATAAAAATCTCACCTAGCTTCAGCCAGTAAATTGTTACAGAGCAGTTCAGGTTCTTAGTACACCTGAATAATATTTCTATAAAAAAGCAAAATTTATACCATATTTTATAGATTACTGAATTTGAATTGTTTTTAGAGGTGTAGCAGGGGAGTTTTGCAGGGCTAACTATTACTTATAGAATATTACAGGCTTTTTTGCACCGAACTGGAACTAAAATCAGGGCCAAAAACAAAAAACCCCGTTCTGATTAAGTTCAGAACGGGGTTTTTTAGCTGTTGCTACTATCGCTTTACTTGGCGGCAGGAGCAGCCTGAGGTGCTACAGGTACTGGATATGGACGTGGAGCATAACCATAACCACCATAACGATAAGGTTCGTTAGCATAAGTGTTATAGCCATCAAAACGGCTGTTCATATTGTTGTAGCCATTGTAGTTGCTATAACCATTACCATAAGCGGAACCACGGGTGTTACCTTTACCACGACCACGACCACGGGCTTTAATAGTGATTTCTACATCACCGTCCATGTCGCTGTCCATGCTACCATCACCCCAACCACTGCCATAGCCGTTGCCATATGCATTGTTGTTCCAGTTGTTCTGACCATAACCATTCAGGTTAGTATTGGAGTTGCTGTCATCTCCCCACCAAGCGTTTGCAGTCATAGATACAACAGAAGTTGCAATAGCAGCAGCAATAATTAATTTTTTCATTTTATACTCTCCAGTATTAGTTTAATCTTAAATTATTGATTCGGACAAAAAAACTCTTATCCGGTTAATGTGTTTCACGTTGATTTTATTATTTTCCTTCAACTTGGCTACCAGTATATTAGATCTAATTAATATTAGCAATAGTTAATATGAAATTTCTGGCATTTTTTTTATTTTAATGCCATTTCAGACTTTAATTTATTGCTCATGATTAACCAGTACAGTAATAATAATCTCATTATCCTGCTCAACAATATCCAGAACCTCATGTCCATTAATTCGACACCACGCAGGAATATCTGCTTTAGCACCGGGATCAGTACTGATCACCACGACTCTGTCGCCAGTGTTCAGTTTAACCACCGCATCCTGAACTCTAATTACCGGCAAGGGACACAATAATCGACGGGCATCGACATAATAGGGTTCTTTATGCTGATCGGCACTCATATCAGCCAGTCCTTATTGATATCATCAGGTAACATGGGGCAGATACTGTATTCCTGTTCCTCCCCTGTACTCTGGCGAATAACCAGTTTAACCTGCGGTTCATTTTTCCCCTGGCTATAGCGTGCCACCAGAGCCAGAGCCTGATCACGTTCCTCATCAGATTTAAATTCGCCGTCCACTACGCACAGGGCACCAGGATGGCTGGTGGGATAGACGGACATAAACTGGTTCTTATAGCCCTGCATAAAGCGGTTTTCACCTTCTTCACGACCAATAATCAATTTCAGATGGGGTGCCAGTCTAAAATGCCGCCCCATTTTGAGCATAATTATGTCATCCAGCTCATAATCACGGCTGGGACGGTTGTGCCACATATCCTGTAATTTAATAGCATAATTTTCATCAGTGAGCATACAGCAGCCACCGGCGGGCTGGGCATAATCTTTAAAACTGAACTTTGCTGCCAGAGCCATCTGTGGCTTGCGGGTACGGCCGCTGAAATCATACAGTTTTTCCCGATCCAGCCAGCCTTCACGTTCCGGCAGGGTTTCGGGTAATTGTTTTGCACTTAAGGGCCGTACTAAAAGATCATTACCGCCGGACTCTTTAGCCACCACCGGCATGGTTTCCCGGCGCTGTGACATAGGCCGCTGACCCACCACCTCACCGGTAATAATAAAGTCAAAATTATGTTCCTTAATCCACTGCACCGCTTTTTTAACCATAAAGGTTTTGCAGTCCAAGCAGGGATTGACATTTTTACCATAGCCGTGTGCCGGGTTAAGCAGAATATCCTTGTATTCTTCCACCACATCCACAATATGCAATTTAATACCCAGCTGTGCAGCCACCCACAGGGCATTATTACGCTTCTGCTTATCCTGGTGCTTTTTCCTGACCGCATGGGTATGACCTTCCACACAGAAACCGGTAAAGAAATTAATCCCCTCGACATGGATCCCCTGTTCCTGAATCACTTTTACCGCCAGCATGGAGTCCAGTCCACCGGATATCAGAGCTACGGCTTTACATTGCTGTTTCATCTCACTACTTCAACTTGCTTAAAAGCAGAGATTATAACAAAAAAGTCGGCAATAAATCCCGACTAATTTAATTAGTCTTTATTTGCTGGAACGCCTGGTAATCCCCCCGAAAAATAATTCTGTTTCCGTCATGGTTAAACCCACTTTTTTAGCCCCTTTAGTATGATTAACACGGGTAAAAATAGTCAGTCCTTTCTTTAACAGGATCTGCTCCAGTCGATCCAGAGTTTCGGGAACGCTGTAAGCACTGGGCTTAATAATTAAGCCATCTATACTTTGCGGCTGCGCCATAACCAGTCTGCTTAAAGCCAGAATCAGGATAAAAAGTATTGCCTGTATCGGTTTCATTATTATTGAGTCCTTTTCATTTTAGTTATCGATATTTATTTAAGTTAACCTGAGATCTGGATAAGAACCCAGTCATTTACCTAAATACAGAGAGTTTTCATATCACTCTCATCTATTCTGATTGTCGGCTTGTCTTTTTTATGACAATAGGCAATCAGAG
>JANELJ010000111.1 GCA_024511395.1 Gammaproteobacteria bacterium
GGAGCATACTTTTAATAATTCTCATTTAGACGCAAATACCGTATCCATTGACCGCACTCCTTGCTGAAGACGCCGTGAATCCATCCATGGAGGCTTTTCGGCAGCATCCCTGCTACCGAAACTTCATCAAGAAGCACGGTCAATGGATACTCAGTGGCTATAAATGTAATATTTTTGCATATTGAACATATTTTAATCAAAGTATGATCCGGCCCTGCTACTAACTTAAAGATAAATGATATTGCTTTGGCTCTTTCTGAACACTGAACGCTCAGCGCTATCTTTTCTATCTATTCATTGAATTAAAAAATTCTTCATTAGTCTTGGTATCCTGCATTTTTTCCTGCATAAACTCCATGGCGGAAATTTCATCCATGGGGTGCAGGATTTTGCGCAGGATCCAGACTTTCTGTAGTTCGTCCGGTGCCATTAACAGATCTTCTTTACGAGTGCCTGAACGGTTTACATTGATGGCAGGATAAATACGTTTTTCGGCCAGTTTACGGTTCAGGTGCAGTTCCATATTACCAGTGCCTTTAAACTCTTCAAAAATAACTTCGTCCATTTTGGAGCCAGTATCAATCAAGGCTGTGGCCAGAATGGTCAGGGAGCCGCCTTCTTCAATATTACGGGCGGCACCGAAGAAACGTTTGGGGCGCTGCAGGGCATTGGCATCTACACCACCGGTCAGTACCTTGCCTGATGAAGGTATTACGGTATTATAGGCGCGTGCCAGACGGGTAATGGAATCCAGCAGAATAACTACGTCATGCTTATGTTCCACCAGACGCTTGGCTTTTTCAATCACCATTTCTGCCACCTGTACATGGCGGCTGGCAGGCTCATCAAAAGTTGAAGAAATGACTTCGCCGTTAACTGAACGTTCCATTTCGGTCACTTCTTCAGGACGTTCATCAATCAGCAGTACCATTAAGAAACATTCAGGATAATTGGCTGCAATGGACTGAGCAATATTCTGCATCATCATGGTTTTACCGGTTTTAGGCGGAGCCACAATAAGGCCCCGCTGACCCTTACCGGTTGGCGCCATTAAATCAATAACCCGGGCAGTAAAATCTTCTGTACTGCCGTTACCCTGTTCCATAATAAAGCGCTCATTGGGAAACAGCGGTGTCAGGTTTTCAAACAATACTTTATGACGAGAGTTTTCCGGCTCATCATAGTTAATCTTGTTGACTTTAAGCAGAGCAAAATAACGTTCACCGTCTTTGGGCGGTCTGATTTTCCCCGCAACGGTATCACCGGTACGTAAACCAAAACGTCTTATCTGACTGGGCGATATATAAATATCATCAGGACCTGCCAGGTAAGAACTGTCTGCTGAACGCAGAAAACCGAAACCATCCTGCAAAATTTCCAGGACACCGTCACCATAGATATCTTCACCACTTTTGGCATGCGCTTTGAGGATTGAAAAAATGACATCCTGTTTTCGTGCCCTGGATATACTGTCAATACCCATGTCTTTTGCGATTTCAATAAGCTCGGAAGCCGGTTTTTTCTTTAGTTCGGTAAGATTCATTTTAACCTTTGATTTTGTTTAATTGTTGATTAAATAAACAGATATGTGATTAGTGATATGAGTTTAAATTGTCGGGTGAATTGTTTCTTTTATATTTCTTAAAAAATAATCCTGGAAACCAATGTAATAGTTTGTTCGATAACTATTTTTGAAAAATAGAAAATATTTACCTAGCCTGGAATTTATTGTGAGGATTACGCTTTTTTCGTTTGCTTACGTACTATGAATGGAAAAACAGTTTGAACTGATTTTTTGTTATTAAACCGGTAACATTTGTTTAGCTGATATTTAACTTGCGCATCAGCCTGCTATCCTAGTTTTATTAAAATGACTAAATAGTTCACTTCAGACTGAAGCTATTTTTAATCATGCATAGTCTTTCCTGCACTATTTATATATGACTTATATTGAACGTATATGACTATATAACCGTGTAAGAATATTAGGCGAAGTTTAGCCTATCATAAAAATTAAGTCCAGCTCTTTTCTTTATATTTAAATATATTTGAGAAAAAAAGCCGGTCAGAATTTTATACTGCAGATATTCAGATATTACTGTCAATAAAAGCCGTTAACTGTGATTTGGAGACTGCACCCACTTTAGTGGCTTCAACCTGACCGTTTTTATACATCATCAGGGTGGGAATACCGCGAATGCCGAATTTGGGCGGCGTATTGGGGTTATCATCAATATTTAATTTGGCAACTTTCAGACGGCCTTCGTATTCATCGGATATTTCATTCAGAATAGGGGCGATCATTTTACAGGGAGCACACCAGTCAGCCCAGAAATCAACCAGCACGGGTAAATCTCCCTGAAGCACTTCTTCATCAAAAGTATCATCCGATACATAAACGATTTTATCGCTCAATTTTTTATTCTCCAAATTAATCATCAGAAATAATGGTCGATCAGCCGGAACAACCCTGACCTGAACAGCCAGAAAAGAAAGTCAGAATTTTCTTTCACAGGATATGTGAAGGATATAGCCCCATGTCCGATTATTCAAGCTCCTTTTTTAATTTATTTGTTAATTTAATCATAAATAATTCTGATAATGACTTATAGATCATAATTTACCGGCAAAATTTGTTAAAATACGCGCTTTAAAACTGCATTTTATAACCGAGTCAAGCTTTTGCCCGCATTAAACCCCCGTCAACAACAGGCCGTAAAACACATTGACAGTCCCCTGCTGGTGCTGGCCGGTGCCGGCAGTGGTAAAACCCGGGTGATCACCAATAAAATTGCCTATTTAATTCAGGAATGCGGACATAAAGCCCATACTATTGCCTCTGTAACCTTTACCAACAAGGCTGCAATAGAAATGAAAGAACGGGTCGCACAAATTATTCCCCGTTCCCAGACCCGAGGTCTGAGGATTTCTACCTTTCATACCCTAGGACTCAATATTATCAAGTCTGAGCTGGGTGTACCAGGCTTAAAAAGTGGTTTTTCCATCTTTGATACCCACGACAGCCATGCTCTTCTCAAAGATTTGATGCGCAGTCATTTTAAAGATGAAGAATTGATCAAGGAGCATTTTGAAGGTATTGCACGGCAGATATCCAGCTGGAAAAATGACTGCCTGACACCGGATTTTCTGCTACAGCAGCCCGCGGAGGATCCGGCCTGGAGCTACAATGTTAAAATTTACCAGGATTATAATCATCACTTACGCACCTATAATGCCGTGGACTTTGATGATTTAATTATGCTGCCGGTAATCTTATTTAAAAACCATCCTGCTATTCTGGAAAAATGGCAGAAACGCATACGTTATCTGCTGGTGGATGAGTACCAGGATACCAATACTACCCAGTATGAACTGGTTAAACTGCTGGTCGGTGACCGTTCCTCCCTGACCGTCGTGGGTGATGATGATCAGTCCATTTACTGCTGGCGTGGTGCCAAACCGGAAAATCTGGCATTGCTGGAAAAAGACTTCCCCACGCTTAAGGTCATTAAACTGGAACAGAACTACCGTTCGACCCGCTTAATCCTCAATGCCGCTAATACCTTAATTGCCAATAATCCCCATGTCTTTGAAAAAGCGCTCTGGAGTGAACTCGGCCACGGCACTACTATCCGTATTATGCGGGTACCTGATGAGCACAAGGAGGCTGAGCGAGTGGTTTCTGCACTGGTGGCGCATCATTTTCGTTTTAAAAAATCCTATCGTGATTATGCCATTTTATACCGTGGTAACCACCAGTCCCGGCTGTTTGAAAAACAGCTCAGAGAACAGCAGGTCCCCTATTACTTAAGCGGCGGCGTATCCTTTTTCTCCTATACGGAAATCCGGGACATGCTGGCCTATCTGCGCTTACTGGTCAATCCCGAGGATGACAATGCCTTTTTACGCATTATTAACACCCCACGCCGCCAGATCGGCAGTGCCACCATTGAAAAACTCAGCAACTATAGCAGCCAGGCCGGAACCAGTCTGCTCACGGCCTGTTCTCATCTAGCGATAACAGAACATCTGCCTGAAAAAGCAGTACAGCGCCTGACAGAATTCGGGCAATGGATGACCCGTATGCAACAGTCGGCCTGTGAGGACAACCCCATTAAAGTCGTGGAGCAGTTAATTATTGATATTGATTACAACACCTGTCTGTTTGAAACCAGCAATAATGAAAAACAGGCGGAAAAACGCATCGAAAATGTCAATGAGCTGATTGCCTGGCTGCAGCGTCTATATGACAATGAGCCGGAAAGCTCTCTGGAAGATCTGGTATCTAAAATGCTCCTGCTCGACATTATGGATCGCCAGGAAGAAGAAAGCGAAGACGATCAGGTGACTCTGATGACCATGCATGCCTCCAAGGGTCTGGAATTTCCCTATGTATATATTGTCGGCATGGAAGAAGGCCTGTTGCCCCACCGCACCAGTATTGAAGAAGACAATATTGAAGAAGAGCGCCGGCTCTGCTATGTCGGCATTACCCGCGCTCAGAAAGAACTGACCTTCAGCCTGAGTGAGAAACGCCGTCAGTATGGTGAAATCATTGATACCGAACCCAGCCGTTTTCTGGATGAATTACCTCAGGAAGATCTGGAGTGGCTGGAAGGTAAGCAAAGGCTTGAGGGGGAAGAAAGGAAAGAGTTTGGAAGAGCCAGTATTGCGGGGATTCGGGATATTTTGGGGTAAGAGCGTTCAGCGTTCAGCGTTCAGCGTTCAGCGTTCAGCGTTCAGCGTTCAGCGTTCAGCGTTCAGCGTTCAGCGTTCAGCGTTCAGAAAGAGCATAAAAAAGCCGCTTTCTTTTACAAGATAAGCGGCTTTTTTATTAAGCAATTTTTATTGCCTGCTTTTTTAGAAACCTTTGGATAAGGTTAAGATAAAGCGATCATCACAATTACCCTGGCTAGAGCTATAGCCATACGAATCACACTCGCTATCGCTTAGATCGTTACCAACATAAGACAGGTCAACATTTACACCAGCGAAATCACGATTAACCCCTAGTTTATAGTCAGTATATTCAAAATCTTTGACTCCATCACCATTTTTCTTGTCATAAGCATCACCAAAAGACTTACCTACACTGGCACTGAAAGCCAGTCCCATGGGTAATTCATCATAGTCAAAACCTAAAGAAACATAATCGGAAGAATCATCGGTATCGAACCAATCACTGGAATAGGAATAAGATGCAGAGAAGTAACTATAACTTAAACCAAAAGTCCATTCTGTTGTTTCATATCTGGGACTATTATTGTAGTTATAGCGTAATACACTGACATCATAACCAATACCAGTATCACCAATTTCATTCGCAAAACCAAGATAGGTATCAACTTCAAGATTAACATCCCCATTAACATCATCAGCAAATGCCACATTTGAAGCCCAGACACCTACGTAAACACCACTATCATGGGAATAATCAAAACCACCTTGAACAGCGCCATCATTCTGAGTCTGTGAAATACCACGGAAATAATAGTCAGTAACTAAAGCAACATTAGCATTGATTGTTAAAGATGAACTGTCTGAAGACTTACTGGTATCTTCTATGGCTTTAGATACTGATAGTATGAAGCGATCATCACAATTGCCATGATTAGCATTATAGCCATAAGAATTACATTCGCTATCGCTCAGGTCATTACCCACATAACTTAAATCGAAAGTAACACCAGCATAATCTTTGCTGACACCGACCTTATAATCTATATATTCAAAATCTTTAACACCATCACCATTTTTCTTATCATAGGCATCACCAAAAGACTTACCTACACTGGCACTGAAAGCCAGTCCCATGGGCAATTCATCATAATCAAAACCTAAAGAAACGTAATCTGAAGAATCATCAGTATCAAACCAGTCACTGGAATAGGAATAAGATGCAGAGAAGTAACTATAGCTTAAACCAATAGTCCATTCTGTTGTTTCATATCTGGGACTATTATTATAGTTGTAGCGTAATACACTGACATCATAACCAATACCAGTATCACCAATTTCATTCGCAAAACCAAGATAGGTATCCATTTCAAGGCTGACAGCACCATTATCATCATCTGCAAATGCGACATTAGAACCCCAGACACCTGCATAAATACCACTCTCATGGCTCCAGTCAAAACCGCCTTGGATAGCTCCGTCATTATCTGTTTGTGAAATGCCGCGGAAATAGTAATCGGTTACTAGAGCGACATTGGCTGAAACCGTACCAAAACCTTCAGCACTGACCATTAATGGAGTCGCCACAACGGAAGCGACCGCCAGCGACAATAAAGACTTTCTAATTGAAATCATAATTTTTTGCATCCCGTTTATATTTCATGTTTTTGATACATAAATGTATTCGAATGTTTTGTGGTAAACAAACAACGTAATGACACATAGCAAGCATGTTGTGTGCCAAATACAACAACTACTTGAATTTAATATTATTAATAAAAGTCAATTTATGACGGCTTTATGACAAAAGTCATTTTTTGCACCAAGACAAAACAACAATGAGTGCAAAAGCACCAAAAAAGCACATTGCATACGCTTTTATTTTTCAACAGGCAAAAAAGAGCAGCCTGCAGGCTGCTCTTTTTTCTGTTAAAGGCTGTTAGCTAAAGGCTCTTTACTGGGCAGTCATATATTCAATAGCCGCCTTGACTTCTTCATCGCTTAACGCCGCATTACCACCACGGGCTGGCATGGCGCCTTTACCGGCAATGGCAGCCTTAACCAGACCATCAACACCACCGGCTGCTTCCAGACGAGCATTCCAAGCATCTTTATCACCAATTTTTGGTGAATTTAATAAACCGGCTCCATGACAGGCCTGACAGGTTGCAGCCACTACAGCGCTGCCATCAACAGGACCGGCAGCCGCTTTTGGTTCTTCTTTAGCTGCTTCTACGCCACTCGCAGGTGCTCCTACTACAGAAACGGTAATCCCCCCGAAAAATAATTTTTTTCATAAGTAGAATTTCCCATTAAATTATTAATGAGGAGAACCTACAATGAAGAAGTCCAGATTTACAGAATCCCAGATCATCGGCATTCTGAAAGAAGCTGAATCCGACATGCCGGTCACTGAATTAACCTGAATTCTGGATAAGAACTAAAAAATATTGAACTAAATGCCTGTTTCTCGATCAGATCATTTAATGACCAAATCAAATGAATTTGAACAAGGAACAGGCAAGTGACTACTATA
>JANELJ010000112.1:0-4146 GCA_024511395.1 Gammaproteobacteria bacterium
ATTTATTCAGGTCGGACTAATTATTTATTAAGTTCTTATTTTGTTTCTTTTATACTGTAATACGAAACAGGGAGTTTTAATAATATAGATTATATATATTTATTTTTATTATTAAGCATGCTATTTTCTGTTAACAAGCATTTAAACTCTTTCTGAAACAGCAGCTTAATTACTTTCAAACTACACAGATAAACTGTGTTATGTCTGTGAATAAAATGTGGATGTTTTTTAGATTTATACAAAGTGATGACTTATAAATATTTTATATCCAGGTTTTAGAGTGTTTACTCACCGACTTATCCACAGGATAATTCTAAATTATTTTTGTATTTTTGTGTGTTTTTTTGCTTTATAATTGTAAAAAAACCATAGAATTTTTTGTTTTTTTCTTGAACCGGTTAATTTATGAACTTTGATATTTGGGATAAGTGTCTGCAGACTTTAGAGAAGGAAATTCCTGCTCAGGAGTATAAAATCTGGGTATTGCCTCTGCAGGCTAAATTGGTATCTGAAACAAAACTGGTTCTTTTTGCGCCAAATAAATTTGTCATTGATTTCGTAAAAAGAAAGTTTCTTGCCGATATTTCTAAAATAATTTCTAAATTATCTGATAATTTGATTATCGTCGAACTGCAGATGGGTACTAATAAAAAATCTGATGTCAGTGAGACTAAAACTACCCAGACAAAGAAAACATCCTCTGCTGACCGAAGTGAACAAAACCAGTCTGATGGTTCCTTTACCAGCGTTATCAATCATGCGGTAAAAGCCAGTGGAGATTCCTCTGCAACCCAGGCTAATATTAAAAAATACCAGTCTGCCCTGAATAAGGAAATGTCCTTTGACAATTTTGTTGAAGGTAAATGTAATATGCTGGCCCGGGCAGCCGCTTTGCAGATTGTGGAGACAATTAATGAAGGCGGCAGTAATAATAACTACAATCCTTTTCTAATTTATGGCGGTGTGGGTTTGGGTAAAACCCATCTTATCCACGCTCTTGGCAATATTATTATGGCCGAGAATCCTTCGTCAAGGGTAATTTATCTTCACTCTGAACGTTTTGTACAGGAAATGATCACTGCCCTTCAGAACAAAACTATTGATCAGTTTAAAAACTTTTATCGTTCAGTAGATGTTTTACTGATTGATGATATTCAGTTTTTTGCCGGTAAGGAAAGAACCCAGGAAGAGTTCTTCCATACTTTTAATGCTTTATTAGAAGGTCAGAAACAGATCATTATGACCTGCGATACTTTTCCAAAAGAAGTGTCGGGTCTTGAAGACAGGCTCAAGTCACGTTTTGGTTGGGGGCTTACGGTTGCCATCGACCTACCTGATACTGAAACCCGGGTAGCCATTCTGATATCGAAAGCGGCTCAGGCAGAAATTGATTTATCCCAGGACGTTGCCTTTTTTATTGCCCAGCGTATCCGTTCTAATATTCGAGAACTTGAAGGTGCATTAAGAAGGGTTATTGCTACAGCTCGTTTTCAGGGTCAGAAGATCAGTGTTGAGTTTGCCAAGTTAGCCCTGCATGATTTAATTACTTTACAGGATAAGCAGGTTTCTATAGAAAATATACAGAAAACTGTCGCTGAATACTATAAAATAAGAGTAGCTGATCTGCATTCCAAACGACGTACTCGTTCTGTAGCCAGACCCAGGCAAATTGCCATGGCACTGGCCAAGAGTTTAACCAGTCATAGTCTGCCTGAAATTGGAGATGCTTTTGGTGGACGTGATCATACAACGGTATTATATGCCTGCAGAAAAATAGAAGAATTAAGAAGTGAAGAAGTTATTGTAGAAGAAGATTATATAAATCTACACAGACAGCTGACTTCATAATGTATTATATAAATAGTGTTTGTTTCAGGGATAAACCAGAATGAATTTTTCAATTGCTATTGATAACTTACTACCGGCCATACAATCGGTTATCGGTGTTGTGGAAAAACGTCAGACTATGCCGATATTATCTAATATTCTGGTAAATATCAGTGGTGGTACTTTTAAAATTACAGGTACTGATCTGGAAGTCGAAATAAGCACATCGTTCCCTATTGAGGATAAATCGGTTGGTCTGGTTTTTACGGTACCGGCAAAAAAATTATTTGATATCTGTAAGAACCTGGACAGTGGTATAGATTTAAATTTTGAATTAAAAGAAAATAAACTGGTTCTAAAAGCCAAAAAAAGCCGTTTTATGCTTGCTATCCTGGCAGCAGAAAATTTTCCAAATTTAGATCCCATGACTTCGACTTCCGAAATGAGCATATCTCAACGGGATTTAAAACAACTTATTGATGCAACTCAGTTTTCTATGGCCAACCAGGATGTGCGTTATTATCTTAATGGTCTGTTATTTGAAGTTTATAACAACGAACTGAGAACGGTTGCAACTGATGGACATCGCCTGGCCTATAGTGCTTTAGATTGCCTGACAAATTTAATTAATATACCTAAAGACACTACCATACAGCTCATTATTCCCCGTAAGGCTATTACTGAACTCAATCGATTACTGTCAGATACTGAACAGTTAATACGTTTGTCCATATCATCCAGTCATATGCATATTGGTTTTGAAAAACTGGATTTTACCACTAAGCTAATTGATGGTCGGTTTCCTGGCTACCAGAGAGTTATTCCAGTCACTGAACTGTGTACAAAAAACATTATTGTTGATCGACAGATGTTTAAACAGTCACTGGCGAGGATTGCAGTTTTATCAACTGAGAAATATAAAGCAGCCAGGCTGGAATTTTCGGTGGATAATCTAATTGCAGTTGTGCATAATCCTGAACAGGAAGAAGCAGAAGAATATATTCCAGTTGACTATAAAGGCGATGAATTTACTATTGGTTTTAATGTAGATTATCTGGTTGATGCCCTAAATGCTATTTATGATGACCAAGTAAGTTTAAGTTTAACCGATGCCAATAGCAGCTGCTTAATTCAGGGCTTAAATAATGATACGGCTAAATACGTAGTTATGCCTATGAGGCTGTAATTTTTTATGCCTCTTGATGAACTGCGTATCTACAACGCAAGAAATTTAAAAGAATACAACCTGCAACTCTACCCTTCTTTTAATATTTTTTTTGGTTCAAATGGTGCAGGTAAAACTACCATACTTGAATCCATTTATTTACTTTTACGTTCCAGAACTTTCAGAAGTTCCAAGTATAAAACTTTTATTAATGAAAACTCATCTGACTGTACTGTTTTTTCAAAGTTCACTGCTTTTAATGGTAATGATTTTACGCTTGCTATATCCCGTTCAAAAGATTTTGTACAACCTACTTTAAAATTAAACTCTATTAAAATTTACTCTATTTCAACTGTCAGTCAATTAGTTCTTCTTGGTCTTATTACACCTGAAAGTTTCAATCTCCTGGATTCAGGGCCTTCCATTAGAAGAAAATTTATTGACTGGGGTGTGTTCCACGTGGAACCAGACTTTATTAATCAATGGCGTGATTATAAAAAAGTGTTAAGTAATAGAAATAATTTATTGAGGCAGTTAGTAATAAAACATCCTAATACTGGGACTGTATCAGATAAAGAAAAACAGACAATTAATTGCTGGGATCCACAATTAGTAAAATTAAACAATATACTTAGTCAATATAGAAAAAAACAGATAAAGAATATTGAGCCTATATTTAGAAATATCATTTCAAGATTCTCGGACGACTTATCTGAAAATATAAGTCTGGACTTTTACCAGGGATGGACAAGAGATGTTGATTATAGTGAATACCTGGTTAGTAAGTTTGAAGAAGATTTGAATGCATCTAATACTCGATTTGGCACTCACAGAAGTGAGTTAAAAATTTTATACAGAAGACAACAGGCTAGGGATGTACTTTCAAGAGGCCAGAAAAAAATCGTTATTCTTTGTTTAATTCTCTCACAATTTATATATCTATCAAATATTGAAGAATCTACAGAACATAAAATCTTACTTTTGGATGATATTGATAGTGAATTAGATGAAACAAATTTAAAAATATTTACTGAGATTTTGTCTGATATAGACTGTCAAAAGATGATAACAACAACAAATGAAAATAAGTTCGAGATTTTTAGCAAGCTTGAAAATTCTGGTATGTTCCACGTGAAACTAATAAAGTATTAAAT
>JANELJ010000112.1:4246-7196 GCA_024511395.1 Gammaproteobacteria bacterium
GATAGTAACTATTTAGTGTTATCTTATCTAATTGTGCCTGATTGCAGATAATCTACAGTACCTGGATAGTTACAAAAGATTTAAAAAACACTTGATCATGCTGAATAACTGAAGGAAAAGAAACCTTAGGGAATGGCTATAGATCGAGTATAATAGCTAGATTAGCATGAACTGTTAGCGTGTATTTCAACGAAATTTATACGCCAGATGAAAGAAGAAGATGGAGAAATACAATATATGAGTGAAGAGAAAACCTACGATTCTTCGAATATTAAAGTTTTAAAAGGTCTGGATGCTGTAAGAAAACGACCTGGAATGTATATCGGTGATACGGATGATGGTACCGGATTGCATCATATGGTTTTTGAAGTCGTTGATAACTCAATTGATGAAGCTCTGGCTGGTTATTGTAGCTCTGTAGATGTAATTATTCATAGTGATGGCGGTGTTAGTGTAAGGGATGATGGACGGGGAATTCCTGTTGATATGCACGAAGAAGAAGGTCGTTCAGCTGCAGAAGTTATTATGACGGTACTGCATGCTGGCGGTAAATTCGATGATAACTCATATAAAGTTTCAGGTGGTTTACATGGTGTAGGTATATCGGTTGTTAATGCCTTATCTGAAACTGTCCGACTCACCATTCGTAGAAATGGTAAAAAGTATCAGCAAGAATATTCTATGGGTGAACCCCTTACAGAATTAAAAGAAGTTGAAGAAACGGATCAAACCGGTACAGAAATATATTTTTTACCCAGTAAGGTAATTTTCAGTGATGTAGAATACCATTATGATATTCTGGCCAAGCGTCTACGTGAGCTGTCCTTTCTGAATTCAGGTGTGTGTATAAACCTGAAAGATGAAAGAGAAGTTGATAAAAGTGACCTGTTTGAATATGTCGGTGGTATTAAAGCCTTTGTTGAGCATTTAAATAAAAATAAAACCACTTTGCACAGTAATATTGTTTATTTTACAAATGTTAAGGATGATATTTCTGTTGAAGTGGCTCTGCAATGGAATGATACCTACCAGGAAAATATTTTTTGTTATACCAATAATATCCCGCAAAGAGAAGGTGGAACTCATCTTGCCGGTTTCAGATCCGCACTGACACGTACTTTAAATCAGTATATTGAACAGAGCAGTATTGCAAAAAAAGCCAAGGTGTCTACAACCGGGGATGATGCCCGGGAAGGACTGACTGCTGTGCTTTCAGTTAAGGTTCCTGATCCAAAATTCTCTTCGCAGACTAAAGATAAACTAGTTTCATCAGAAGTTAAAAGTGCTGTGGAATCTGTTATGGCAGAGAAACTCAGTGAGTTTCTGGCTGAAAATCCTTCTGATTCCAAAGCCATTGCCTCAAAAATAATTGATGCAGCAAGAGCCAGAGATGCGGCAAGAAAAGCCAGGGAGATGACACGTAGAAAAGGTGCTCTGGATATTGCCGGTTTACCCGGAAAACTGGCTGATTGTCAGGAAAAAGATCCCGCCCTGTCAGAACTGTTTCTGGTGGAAGGGGATTCTGCTGGTGGTTCAGCCAAGCAGGGAAGAGATAGAAAAACCCAGGCTATATTGCCATTAAAAGGTAAAATTCTGAATGTAGAAAAAGCCCGCTTTGACAAAATGCTGTCATCAGCAGAGGTAGGCACACTGATCACAGCCATGGGTACCGGCATTGGTAAGGATGAATTTAATTTAGAAAAACTGCGTTATCATCGAATTATTATTATGACCGATGCGGATGTTGATGGTTCTCATATCAGAACCCTGCTGTTGACCTTTTTCTACAGACAGATGCCGGAACTGATTGAACATGGTTATATCTATATTGCCCAGCCCCCTCTGTATAAAATCAAAAAGGGCAAGCAGGAAAAATATGTTAAAGATGATGCAGAGTTAAATGATTATCTGCTTCAGGTCGCTCTGGATAAGGCTGCACTCTACCCTGCTGAGGGTGTTCCACCGATTAAAGGAACTGCCCTGGAAGATTTGAGCAAAAAATATCTAGCTGTTAATGCCATTAAGGATCGTCTGGCCAGTCGTTATAACGAGCGCTTTCTGGATACTTTAATGAAAATGCCTCATATTAGAAATGAGGATTTACAGGATAAAGAAAAAATCCAGCAGTGGACAGCTGATTTACATGACAAACTTAACCAGGTTGACAGTTTTTCTATTGCCTACGAAATTGAAGTAGCACCAAAAAACGAAGATGACTTTGATATTCGGTTTAATGAGGTTCGTCATGGGGTTAAACATGAATATATGATCCCCTCAGATTTTTTCCGTTCAGGTGAATACAGAACATTAATGGATTTTTCTGAACAACTTGAAGGCCTGCTAACACCGGGTGAAGCCATAGTAGAGCGAGGAGAAAAACGTAAACAGGTTGACATATTTGAAGAAGCACATAAATGGCTCATTAATGAATCCAAACGTGGTCAACATATACAACGCTATAAAGGTCTGGGTGAAATGAATCCGGAACAGTTATGGGAAACTACCCTGGATGCCAATGTGCGTCGTCTGTTACAGGTAAGAATTGAAGACGCTGTAGTAGCGGATGAAATCTTTACCACATTAATGGGTGATCATGTAGAACCAAGAAGAAACTTTATAGAAAACAATGCTTTATCTGTAACAAATATCGATATTTAAAATATAAGCTTAGCTCTGCATCCAATGGGTAGTGGGCTAAGTTTTAATAAATCAACCTGATTAAAATTTCTACAATTATAAGAAAAACAAAAATTTAAGCTGTTGGTTCATCTTTAATTAGTTCGACCTGAATAAATCATAGCACATTGATTTATAAAGAAATATTGCTTGATTATGGGTGTTAAATTTGCAGGTTTTTGGTAAAATAAGCCTTATTACCTTGCAAATTTCCAGACCAAAATGAAGCCAAAGAAACAGCCAAAAATACCTCAGGAAGACCTGTTCAGGATGC
>JANELJ010000346.1 GCA_024511395.1 Gammaproteobacteria bacterium
GCTCCTAAGGGGTAACGCTCGGGTTAAAAATGTTATGTAATAAAACAGTTCACCGGGGATATTGCTGTATCCTTTGGTGTGCATTGCGGCCTCCAGAAGTTTGTTTTTTCTTACTGAAGGCAGCAATGCTGCCGAATTTTTGTCAACTGTTTTTTGCTTTTTTTTACATTTTTTTCCTGTTTTTACTGAATTATTTTGTTTACCTCGGAGTAACGGGTGTCCCTTGATGAAGTTTCGACAGCAGGGAGGCTGTTGAAAAGCATCCATGGATGGATTCACGGCGGCTTCAGCAAGGGATACCCGGTTCCTGTTACGGACTATCGATTAACTGAGGTAATCAATAAATTTTAAATGATTCTCCTTTTTGGGGGAGCTGAAACTCTAAACTTTAGTTAAAAACTACTTCTATGACACAAATTATGGCAAAACCTCATTTATTCCCTCGTTTCACTAAAAATTCCATTAATACAGCTCTGTCCTCTATGCTTATAGCAGGCAGCAGTTTTCTTGCCTGTATTTCAGCACAGGCAGAAAATATACTGGAAGTATATGGAATGGCTTTTCAGACCGATCCGGTTCTGAAACAGATTATTGCCCAGAGACAATCGGTAGGTGAAGGTTCGGTTCAGGCTATCTCAAGGTTTCTGCCTTTTATTGGCCTGAGTGGCAGTACTCAAAAAGTTACTTCGGATTATGCAGGTTCCCCATCATACAGCTCTAACCGACACGGCTATAGTGTTGATTTAAATCAGAGTATTTTTGATAATCAGAACTACGTTAATTACCGAATTTCCAATTTTCAGATAAGCAAAGCCGAAGCTCAGCTTAGTACGGCTCAGCAAGATCTGATTATCCGGACAGCAGATGCTTATTTTTCTGTACTCTCGGCTATGGATACTCTGGAATTTGCCAAAGCACAGAGAAAAGCCATTGGCCGGCAATTAGAACAGGCCAAACGGCGTTATGAAGTCGGTATTATTGCCATAACAGACGTACATGAAGCACAGGCCGGCTATGATAGTGCCCATGCCCAGGTCATTGCAGCAGAAAACAGCTTACAGGTTACCAAGGAAACCCTGAGAGAATTAACTGGGCAATATATAGAGCAGGTTTCCCCACTGGCTGATAAAATCCCTTTGGATCCGCCTAATCCTGCTAAAATTCAGCACTGGGTTGACCAGGCTCTGACAGGCAACTATACCCTGCTTGCTGCTAAAGAAGACACTGAAGTACAACGGGAAAATATCAACTTACAACGCTCAGGCCATTATCCTACTTTAAGATTAACAGCCTCTTATGGTTACAATAAAAGTGATTTTTTCAGCCGTACTACTCAAAATCATGAAAAGGCTATTGGTCTTAATCTTTCCATCCCTATTTATGAAGGCAATGCGGTCACCTCCAGAACCCGTCAGGCTCAATATGATTTTCAGCGCAGCCAGGATTACTATAATGAAATCCGTAATGCTACAGAAAAAAATACCCGTAGCAGTTATCTGAACGTCATCTCCGAAGTCAGTCGTGTGGAAGCATTAAAACAGGCCGTTATTTCCAGTGAAAGCGCATTAAAAGCCACTGAAGCCGGTTTTGAAGTGGGCACCCGGACAATTGTGGACGTTCTGAATGTTCAGCGCGATCTCTATCGTGCCAAACAGGATCATTCCATTGCCCGTTATACCTATATTCTTAATGTACTGAGGCTTAAGCAGGCTTCCGGTGATCTGGCCCGGGCCGATCTGGAAACTGTGAACGGCTGGTTGGAAAAATAAATTTGTAAGCATTACAAATTAGTTACTGGAATTATAGTTTATCCCATAAGTTATCAAAACGTGCCGTTCTGGCTTTCCGGGAGGGTGTTTCTACTGCTGAGTCAGCTCTGTCAAACAGGTACAGATTATAATCCAGTACTTCATCCACTTTCTGACTGAGTTTAATATTTATCTCTCCCGTCTTATGGATTAATTTAACCTGAATTCTGGATAAGAACTAAAAAATATTGAACTAAATGCCTGTTTCTCGATCAGATCATTTAATGACCAAATCAAATGAATTTGAACAAGGAACAGGCAAGTGACTACT
>JANELJ010000347.1 GCA_024511395.1 Gammaproteobacteria bacterium
CCGGAAGATAAGGCGTCACTGGCACATAGAAAATAGTCAGCACTGAGTGTTAGATGTTGTTTTTAAAGAAGATGATTCAAGAATACGAACAGGAGACAACCCTGAGAATATGGCATTGTTTCGACGTTTTGCGCTTAATATCGCTAAACAATCTCCTGTTAAAGACAGTATGAAAGGTAAGCTAAAACGGGCATCATGGGATGATGATATGCGGGTCAAATTATTATTTGGTTAAATTTTGTTCAAAGTATGCTCCCGCCCTAGGTAAGGCATTAAATTTTAAATTCACCGTTTTGCGTGATTTTAATATACCGGAACCGGTGGTCGGCGGCCTGCTGTTTTCCATTATTTTTGCCCTTGTGCATTTTATCCTGGGAGTCTCGGTAGAATTTGACATGGCGGCCCGAGATATCATGCTGGCCTACTTTTTTACCACTATCGGCTTAAACTCCAATATTATGGATCTGGTAAAAGGCGGCAAGCCCCTGATTGTTCTATTAACCGCTACTATTTTATATATGATCCTGCAGAATCTGGTGGGTGTTTCTATTGCTTCAGTATTCGGTCTGGATCCCGTTATTGGCATGCTTGGCGGTACAGTCTCTCTTATTGGCGGACATGGTACGGCCATTGCTTGGGCACCGACTTTTGCTGAAAAATTCGGAATCCAAAATGCCATGGAAATTGGTATTGCCTGTGCCACTTTCGGACTGATTTTTGCCAGTTTGATGGGAGGGCCTATTGCCAGTTACCTGATAAAAAAACATAATTTAAAATCTGAAAATGATACGGTGCAGGAAGTGGGCATTCCCTTTGAAGAAGAGGATTCCAAAATTGATTACATGGGCTTTTTGCATGCCATATTAGGTATCCATTTCAGCATTATGATTGGTATGGTACTCAATGAAAGTCTGGAAGAAATGGGGCTGAAACTGCCTTTATTTGTTACCTGTCTGTTTGCAGGTATCCTTATCTCAAGCTTTCTGACACCCAATGTCTCCAAAAAAGTCACATGGCTAGATTGGAATACCCGGAAAAAAGCACTGGCCCTAGTAGCTGATATTTCCTTGGGTATTTTTCTGGCCATGTCCTTAATGAGCATGCAGCTATGGGTTATTGTTGACCTAGCAGGTCCAATTATTACCATGGTTGTTGTACAGTTTGTTATTGCTGCAATAATAGCCCTGTTTATTATTTTCCGGATTATGGGGAGTAATTATGACGCCGCTGTTATTTGTTTCGGCTTGGTGGTATTTCATTAGGATCTACGGCAACTGCTATGGCTAATATGACGGCTGTTACCCAACGCTATGGTGCATCGCATCTGGCATTTGTGATAGTACCCCTGGTCTGTGCCTTTTTTATTGATCTGGTCAATGTAGTTCTAATTCAGTCTGCACTGGGTTATTTTAGCGGTTAAAGTAAATAGATTGAATAGTTATAGAAACTAATCAAAAAAGAGGTATTATAATAACGCCTGCAGATGCCTGTTTTAAACATAATAATAAAACATTTAAGCCTCTTTAAAGGGGCTTTTTTATGTATTTAAAATTTTTTGCTAACAATAAGCTGCAATTTCCCTGTTAAAGTAGTACTTTAAGATTGTTTTTACAATATCACATGTCATAACTAATGTTTATTCATAGGTATGTCTTTAAGGATTTTATCATTTCGTTTCAATAGTTTACCCATCAGGATGCAACTCCAATATTAGGTTCTACACCAAACTGATAAAGTCCAGTAGACTTATCCCGTTTAGGATGGGCTCTGCCAGCATTTTCTTTCAGGAAAAAATACATTCTTTCAAGCACATCCGTTAATTGTTTTCGTTTATGGTTAACAATGGATTCCAATAATGAATACCACCAGTAAACGGTTGTTTTGGAGACCGTCAATGTTGACATCTCCATTTGGTAAAATTGTTCTATGCTACTGCATATAAAGCGTTTCAGCATAGTCGCGATTAAACTGCTCCAAACCAAAGCTTCCATCAATGCGGGATTACTGGTTTGAAACCCCTGCAAGTTATTATGTGACTTGCACTCTTTAAATAACAACTCAATCTGCCAGCGTAAGC
>JANELJ010000113.1 GCA_024511395.1 Gammaproteobacteria bacterium
GGCTGTCGAAAAGCATCCATGGATGGATTCACGGCGGCTTCAGCAAGGGATACACGGTTCCTGTTACGGACTATCGGTTAACTGAGGTAATCAATAAATTTTAAATGATTCTCCTTTTTGGGGGAGCTGAAACTCTAAACTTTAGTTATATTATTACAATCGGGTTTTTAATAGTTCAATCAGTTGATCCTGAGACAGGCTTTCCTGCTGAGGTTTATTATCTGTCTTCTGACGCAGATATTTGACAGTAATCAACTGTTTGTCCAGTTCATCATCCCCCAGAATCAGGGCAATTTCAGCCTGGCTTTTATCCGCCCGCTTCATCTGGCTTTTAAAGCTGCCGCCACCGTAGATATTAAAAATACGGACTTCCGGTAAGGCATCACGCAATTGTTCTGACAGTGCCAGACCGGCGTCCTGTGCTCGTTCTCCCATCATTAATAATACCGCATGGGGCTGTTTAATATAGTTTTGCAATTGTTCCTGCTGCACCAGCAGCACCAGACGTTCCAGCCCCATGGCAAAACCAACTGCAGGGGTTTCCCGACCGCCGAGCTGTTTTACCAGACCATCGTATCGACCGCCGGCACAGACGGTACCCTGTGCACCCAGTTTATCAGTTACCCATTCAAACACGGTGCGATTATAATAATCCAGTCCGCGTACCAAACGGGTATTAATTTCATAAGAAATTCCAACACTGTCCAGGTAAGCACATAAATCCGCAAAGTGCTGTCTGGATTCATCATCCAGATGCTCCATTAAACGCGGGGCCTGTTCAATCATCTCCTGCATGGCCGGGTTTTTACTGTCCAGAATACGCAGGGGATTGGTTTGTAAACGACGCTGGCTGTCTTCATCGAGCAGTTCACTATGCTGCAGCAGGTAATCCACAAGTACGGAACGATACTGCTCCCGTGCCTGTGCTGTACCCAGGCTGTTTAACTGCAGTGTAACTGAGTCCTGCAGCCCGAGCATTTTCCAGAAACGGGCACTCATCATGATCAGTTCTGCATCAATATCCGGAGTGGACAGGCCAAAGACTTCAACACCCAATTGATGAAACTGGCGGTAACGCCCTTTTTGCGGACGTTCATGTCGAAACATGGGACCTATATACCACAACCGTTGCTGCTGATTAACCAGCAGACCATTTTGAATACCTGCCCGAACACAGACAGCCGTGCCTTCAGGTCTGAGGGTAAGGCTGTCGCCATTGCGATCCTCGAAGGTATACATTTCTTTTTCGACAATATCCGTGACTTCGCCAATTGAGCGTTTAAACAGGGTAGTTTTTTCCACGATAGGGAAGCGGATTTCGTCGTAGTTATAGCTTTTAAGCAGCTGCCGCAGCCGGGATTCTATAAATTGCCACGCTGGTGTTTCATCGGGCAGGATATCGTTCATCCCGCGAATTGATTTTATCTTGTCGGCCAAAATGGTTCCTGAACGATTGCTGTTAAGAAAACTGCCTATTCTACACTAAAACGAGCAATATTTTTGTTATTTATATAGCGGGAATGATCATATTTTTTGCCGTGGATACTGACATCGACCACCCGGCCATTGCCTAACAACAAATTGTAAGGCGGCTGTCCCTTAAGACTAAGGGTTTGACCGGCACGTTTTAGTCCCGTAGCCAGTTTTTTACCTGTGGCATCTTTAATAACAATCCAAGAATCGCCATTAAACTGCAGGAACAGATCCTGACTGACAGATACTGCTTCCGGCTGTGGCACCGCAATGATTTCAGAGTCAGTTACCACATTATCCTCTTTATCCACTATCGGTAATGATATTACTTCGTTGCCAGTATCCTTGTTCAGCTCTTCCGCTGTCTTTTTCTGCAGTTCAGCTTCCTTTTCAACAACAATCTTATCTGCTGTGCCTGCAGTTGCTGGTTCTGATGTTTTAATGTCCGAAACTGGAGTATCAGCCGTGGATTCAGACAGGGGCTGGAGGCTGTTTCTGTCCGGCTCCGACAGGCTCAGCTGTGATGGGTCTTCATCTAAGACTGAGTTATCACTGGATTCTGCTGCTATGGGAATAAGAAATCCGTTGTCTTTATCCTGATCTTTATTCAGTTCTTTATCTAATTCTTTATTCAAGTATTCACTGGAAACATATTGCCATAACTGCCAGCTGCCAAACAGCAATAGCGCAGCTACCGCAATTCTGATAACCGGCATAATAAAGGCTGGTTTTTCAGTATGCCCCTGGATTCCCTTCCCCCGGGTTATTTTAAGTTCCGGATCACTGCAGTTAGAGCGGTATTCGCGCTTGTAGTATTCCACCAAGGGTTCCGGCTGAATATTTAAAAAACGGGCATAATTACGAATGTAACCGCACACAAAAGCTGATACAGGCAAACTGCTCTGATCTTCACTTTCCAGTGCAATAATAATTTTTTCGTCCAGTTTTAATTCTCTGGCCACATCAGTTGTTGTCAGGTTTTTCTCATTTCGGGCAATTTTTAACTGATAGCCATAGCCCTCTTCCCTATTGGCAATAATATCTTTAATTTCTTGTTTTTCCAAAATTAATAGTCCTGCTTGCCCTGATAGAACCATTGGGTTTCTTTACTATCAGGAAATTTACTCTTGAGTTGAAGTTTATAACTTGCCAGCAAATCATGATCAGGTTCCGACATGTTATTTAAAATGTTAAGACCTAACTAGAGGCTGTCTGCTGTCTGTACGTCCTGATCATCAAAGCGTTTAAAGTAATTCCAGGCATATTTATACTCCCCTTTTTTATAATAAATTTTAGCCAGTCCAAGAAAGGAAGCCGGCAGATTTTTATTAAGTTCTAGTGATTTACGATAAAGCTTTTCAGCCAGTTCTATTTTATTATTTTTAAAAGCACAGGAAGCAGCACTTTGACAAGCTCCGGCGCGTTTTACATAGAGCGGATTATTAAGTACTTTTTTAAATTTCTGCTGCGCCTGTTCATATTTACCCTGGTCACATAAAAATATGGCATAATTATTTAAAATCGTGGAATCATTCGGCTCTAAGGATACCGATTTTTCAAATTGCTCATACGCCAGATTCGGGCATTCCAGACGACTGTATAACACCCCCAGGAAATTATGCGCCAGGGCATAGTCAGGATCCTGAGAAATGGCTTTATTGAGTTTCAGCAGTGCCCGATCATAACGTCCATTGCCAATATAGCCGGCCCCCAGTTGAGTATTAATAGATGCCGCAGAGGTATTACTGGATCCTGTTGTATACTGATTACTTAAACCGGCATTCTCCGCTGATTTATCCGAGTTGCTCTGACAGCCATTTAAAACCAGCAATGAAACAAAAATCACCCACCATTTTTTCATTATTAAACTATTCCCCTGTTTTTAATAAAAATTGCCAGAAAGGTAATTTCCGGATGAAAACTAATCAAGACTTATCTGAATTAACACGACGACTTTTATCTTTTACCTTGCCTGCCAGTTGTCCACAGGCGGCGTCAATATCCTCACCCCGAGTTTTTCTAATCATGGTGACATAACCGGCTTTTTGTAATATGTCCCTGAACTGCTTAATGACCTGCATTCTGGAGCTGACATAGTCACTTTCCGGAAAAGGGTTAAACGGTATCAGGTTAATTTTACACGGCAGTTTACGCAGTAAACGCGCCAGCTCATGAGCATTTCTGGTACTGTCGTTGATCCCTGCTAACATAACATATTCAATGGTAAACTGCTTCTTTTTGGTATCCCCGGAAAAATAATAACGACAGGCATCCAGCAGTTCCTTAATCGGATATTTTTTATTTAAGGGAACTATCTTTTCCCGGATGGCATCATTAGGTGCATGCAGCGATAAAGCCAGGCTGACATCACATTCCTCACGTAACCGTTTGAGGGCCGGGATCACCCCGACAGTGCTGATGGTCACCCGTCGTTTGGACAGACCATAGGCATTATCATCCACCATCAAATGTACCGCCTGTACCACATTATCAAAGTTTAACAGCGGTTCACCCATCCCCATTAACACAACATTAGTTATTGCTCTGCGGGTTTCATTTTGGGAATTTTTGTTCGGCGACGCCTCCGTTTTCGGAATACGCTCATTCAGCATTTTATTGGCTGTCCAGAGCTGGGCAATAATTTCAGCACTGCTTAAATTACGGTTAAACCCCTGCCTAGCGGTGGAACAGAAACTACAGTCCAGAGCACAGCCCACCTGTGATGAAACACAGAGCGTACCGCGATTATCTTCCGGAATAAAAACGGTTTCAATGCTGTTGCCGCCATCAAGACGCATCAGCCACTTAGTGGTTCCGTCACTGGCTTTCTGTTCCAGAACCACTTGTGGCGCACGAATTTCTGCAATGTCACTCAGGCGCTGACGTAAAGCCTGACTGACATTGCTCATATCATCAAAATTATCCACCCCGAACTGATGGATCCATTTTAATATCTGGACAGCACGAAACGGCTTTTCACCAATTTCAGTAAAAAAAGCTTTTAAATGAGGCAAATCCATACCCAGTAAATTAACCTTCTGAGGTTTATTACCGGTTATTGTTATAGGTTGTTCTATTACTTGTTCTAATAATTCAGGAGCTTCAGGCATTTTTTTTCGGCCAATAAAAAACCCACTTATTATCACGTAAATTAAGGAAAAATCCTACATTATTCTATGATAAATCGTGGGTTTGTGGGGAATTTAACTGTTCCTGTGATGAATTATGGATTATTCCCTATCCTCAATCCAGGTCATCTGTATTGCTTCAAGGATTTTTTCCCCGCAATGTTCTTCCGTTTCCTCAAAATCATCCAGAGCCAGTACCCAGTTCATTAGGTCAGGAAAACTGACGTATTGCGGATCCACATCGGGATGCAATTCATCCAGTTCAGCGACAATTTCATGTATATCAGTCCATCTCAGTCCCACGTCCTTCCCCCTTAATGATTCTCGGACACCATGTTAATGGTGTACTTGGGTATTTCAATAACCAGGTCTTCATCATCCACAATGGCCTGACAGCTTAGACGGGATTCCGGCTCTACACCCCAGGCTTTATCCAGGTAATCTTCTTCCAATTCAGTGGCTTCTTCCAGTGAATCAAAGCCTTCACGGATAATCACGTGGCAGGTGGTACAGGCGCAGGACTTCTCACAGGCATGTTCTATTTCAATGCCATTGTCCAACGCTGCGTCACAAATACTGGTACCGGGCTCAGCCTCTACGACAGCCCCTTCCGGACAGATTTCTTCATGGGGTAAAAATATTAGTTTTGTCATTTTGAACCTTCTGTAATTTCGTCAACACTATGACCGGCCAGTGCTTTATTAATACTGGCATCCATTCGGCGCTGAGCAAATTCAGCCGTCACTTTATCAACTTCTTCAATTTTCTGTTTAATGGCCCGTTGCTCATCACCCTGAGCAACTTCTGTTAATTCATTGATGGCCTGCTGAATACTATCCCGTTCCTGTGCCGATAATAACTTGTCGCCGTCTTCCTGCAGAGCCGCCTGAATGGTTTCTACCACCCGCATGGCTTCTACCTGTTCCTCTTTCAGTTTACGGGCTTCCATATCATCTTTAGCATGACTGAAGGAGTCTTTAAGCATGGTTTCAATTTCAGTATCACTCAGACCATATGAGGGTTTTACCTGAATACTGCTTTCCACACCGGAGGCTTCTTCCCTGGCGGAAACCGACAGCAGTCCATCCGCATCAATTTGGAAAGTCACTCGGATCCGGGCGGCTCCCGCCACCATGGGCGGAATACCGCGCAGTTCAAAACGCGCCAGAGAACGACAGTCACTGACCAGTTCCCGTTCACCCTGCAGTACAAGTATAGCCATGGCGGTCTGACCGTCTTTAAAGGTAGTAAAATCCTGGGCTCTGGCCACTGGAATCGTGGTATTACGATGGATGACTTTTTCCACCAGTCCACCCATAGTTTCCAGGCCCAAAGACAATGGTGTTACATCCAGTAACAACATTTCATCATCAGACTTGTTGCCTACCAGTACATCCGCCTGACGAGCCGCACCAATGGCGACAACTTTATCAGGGTCAATATCTACCAACGGTTCGGTTTCAAAAAAATCACCCACCATCTGACGCACCAGCGGCACACGTGTTGAACCACCGACCATAACCACATCTTCAATATCATCAACGTCAATATTGGCATCACGTAAGGCCCGACGACAGGGAGCTATGGTTTTACGAATCACCGGTTTAATCAGTTTTTCAAACTGCTCCAGGTTCAATTCGCCCTGCCAGTTACGACCTTCACCCAGGTCAATATCAATAAGTGTAGAATCCTGCTCACTTAAGGCTTCTTTGGCCGCTTTAGCTTTATCATGCAGCTGACGCTGCAGGGTTGCAGAAGGTGACTCAATACCGGCCTGCTCCATAATCCAGTTAACTACAACCTGATCCAGATCATCACCGCCTAAAGAAGAATCTCCAGCAGTGGACATCACCTCAAAAACGCCCTGGGTGAGTTTTAAAATGGAGATATCAAAAGTACCACCGCCCAGGTCATATATAACATGAACCCCTTCATTACCGCTGTCCAGACCATAGGCCACTGCAGCCGCCGTGGGTTCGTTTATCAAGCGCAGTACATTTAAGTCCGCCAAAGTGGCAGCATCTTTGGTGGCCTGACGCTGTGCATCATCAAAATAAGCTGGTACGGTAATGACCACACCGCTTAAATCACCACCCAGAGCTTCTTCAGCCCGCTGTTTCAGGGCTTTTAAAATTTCTGCCGAAACTTCCACGGCACTGACATCTCCGGCAACCGTACGGATACGTGATACCTTAGAATCTTCATCCTGAACAAATTCATAGACGGAGTGCTCTTTAATATCAACCAGTCCACGACCCATATAACGCTTAGCTGATACAATAGTATTGGTGGGATCATTAACGGCATTTTCCTGAGCCTCATAGCCCACGACCGTCTGATAACCGTCTTCATTTTTGCCCAGAAACTGGACAACAGACGGCAGCAGGTGTCGCCCCTGGGCATCTGGAATGGTTTCAGCCAGACCGCTGCGCACAGTGACCACCAGAGAATTAGTGGTGCCTAAATCGATACCGGCTGCCAGCTTATGCTGGTGCGGTGCAGAGGATTGTCCGGGTTCTGATATTTGTAATAAGGCCATATTTTAGTGTTAAGTGTTAAGTGTTAAGTGTTAAGTGTTAAGTGTTA
>JANELJ010000348.1 GCA_024511395.1 Gammaproteobacteria bacterium
ATTTCTTTATAAATCAATGTGCTATGATTTATTCAGGTCGGACTTGTTAACCATAAACGAAAACAATTAACGGATGTGCTTGAAAGAACATATTTTTTCCTGAAAGAAAAGGCTGGCAGAGCTCATCCTAAACGAGATAAGCCTACTGGACTTTATCAGTTCAGTGTAGAACCTAATTATGGAGTTACATCTTGATAGGTAAACTATTGAAACAAAATGATAAAATCCTTAAAGACATACCTGTGATATTAATATAAATAAATTCGGGATTATCTAACGACCCTGATAACACTTTAAGTTCTACTAATTTATACTCTTTTAGAAGTTTTATATTATTTGCTATTTTTTCACCCAGGTCTTTAGTTCTTATAACCAGTTCATCCTGTGCCGACAGATGTGCATTTTTTTCTCCTGCTGGCTGAAGCACAAAGCGATCCTGCTTATCTTTCTGATCAATTTGAAAGACTATAGGCTGCAGTGAAGCTTGCATTGCCTCCGACTGTTCTGAAAAGTGGTAAAAAGCAAGTTGCCTGAGTGGCCGACCAATTAAATAAGGCAGTTGCGATGCAGAGAAAACCGTTAGAGTATTATTTTTCTGACAAACCGGTGCCAGCTTAATGGTATAGGATTTTATAATTTCAGCGGATGCTGATTGTGATAAAAACAGTATAAATATCAAAATCGCGTTGAAAAAGAAACACCCTCGTCTTACTCGACTCTGACTTCCCCCTTTTTCAAAGGGGGAAGTCAGGACAGAAACATGCATTAATTTATAACTCATGCCCTCGCTTACCCTTTCTTTTGTAACCAGAGCAGATAAAACCCGGCCAGAATAAATAAAGCATACAGAGGAGAATTCCCATAGTAAACATAAGGCGTTATTCCCTGCCGGGGCTGAATTTCACCGCTGACCACAGAAGCCTTAAACTGTGGGCCACTGACTTTAACCTGCCCCATGTTATCCACCAGTGCCGTTATACCACTGGTGGTACTGCGGATCAGATCACGGCTGGTTTCCAGGGCCCGCATACGGGCCATTTCCAGATGCTGTGGGGGCGCAAACGAGTCCCCATACCAGCCGTTATTAGACAAGTTAATCATAAAATATGCCTGTGGAATATCCTTAATGACAGCCGGGGAAAATACATCTTCATAACAAATGGTCGTCACAACCGGATAGCCCTTAATAGTAAGCAGCGGCTGCGGCTGCTGGCTTCCGACACTGAAACCGGACATGGGCATATTAAAAAAGTGCATCAGTCCACGCAGTACATTGGCCAGAGGAACATATTCACCAAAGGGCACTAGGTGGGTTTTATAATAAAAGCCCTGCTTTCCTCCCAGATTGGTAACCGCATTATAATACTGCTGAGTCTCGGCATTATAAACGGGTAGTCCCGCCACCAGCTCAGTGTCTGTTTTTTTTGCCTGCTGGCTCAGCCGAGAATAAAAGCCATGCTCCAGATTATGATAAAAAGAGGGAATGGTATTTTCCGGCCAGACAATAATATCGTGCTTTGTCCACAGAGGTTTACTGAGTGAAACATAGTGTGCTTTGGTTTTTTCTAGCTGTGCCCGGCTCCATTTAACCGCCTGATTAACATTGCCCTGCACCATGGCAACCTTTAAAGGCTGTCCCTGAGGATGACTCCACTGCACAGTGGCCAGCCATGCTCCGTCTGCAAAGATAATAACAGCTAATATAATACTGGCTAAGGGACGAATGCGGACCAGCAGCAGGGCCGATAAAAATACCACCAGAAAGGACAGGCCATAAATACCGACAAGCGGAGCATAACCGGACAACGGGGTCTGTATCATGGGATAGCCGTTTAACAGCCAGGGAAATCCCGTTAAAAACCATGTTCTAACCCACTCCACAAAAACCCAGAGCAGCGGTATATAAAACAATACCAGCAGTAGTTGCGGCATACGCAGGGTATTTTTTAGCTTTACTATTAAGTAGCCAGTCAAAGCATAAAACAGGGCCAGAAAAGCAATAAAAAGACCGGTAAATAAGGCTGCCAGAGACCAGTGTGCGCCGCCGAAATCATGAATGGCCACATACAGCCA
>JANELJ010000349.1 GCA_024511395.1 Gammaproteobacteria bacterium
GTCCAGCATGTTTTCAAGGCGCATCCTGAACAGGTCTTCCTGAGGTATTTTTGGCTGTTTCTCTGGCTTCATTCTGGTCTGGAAATTTGCAAGGTAATAAGGCTTATTTTACCAAAAACCTACAAATTTAACACCCATAATCAAGCAACATTTCCTTATAAATCAATGTGCTATGATTTATTCAGGTCGGACTAGATACTTTCTTATAAATGGATGGTCACTATTTAGATTTATAATCACTTAAATTTGTAGCTCTAAAATATGGCGTAACTGATGCTGATATTTTATTAATAGCCCGGATTTTAAAAAAAGCTAACAACAGCCACTGTTATTTGGCTGATCATCTGTTTGAGTTGTATTATTAGTGTCAAAAGGTAGAGTAGTACCGCAGCCAGCAAAAATACCAAAGTGTTTGCTCATATCACCATAAAATTCAAAGTGAGGTTTAAAACGAGTTTCCTGTAGCATACGCCAGGTATTACCGCAGACCGGGAAGTGTCGTCCGGTTTCTATGGCATGATGTTTGTCCAGTATAAAAAGCTCTTCATGATGTGCAATAGTGCCTTTATAGACCACGCATTGACCGTAATCCTCACAGGCCGGTTCCAGGCCATCCAGTTTAAACAAACGGTAAGTGGCAGAATAGAAATTAATATGACCAATCAGCTTTTCAATATTGGCATTATCAATGTTCAGGGGCCTGTCTTCCACCAGCCGTGGATCCAGAAAGCCGCATTTTTTTGCCAGATTCTGAAAGTCATTCCAATACAGAGCACCGCTAAGACATTCGCCATACAGAACAGGATCTTTAATCAGATGTTCAGGTACCCGTCTGTCACTGTAAACATCTGAAAAATAGAGTTCGCCGCCGGGTTTTAATACCCGCCAAGCTTCTTTTAATACCGATTCTTTATCCGGGGAAAGATTAATGACACAATTGGAAACAATAATATCAAAACTATTGTCTTCCAGTTCCAGTTCATCCAGACGTTCAATATAGCCCTTTTTAAATGCCATATTGGGTTTTTTATAGCCAAAGACTTCAGTGTGGTAATCAACATACTGATTGGCGACCGCCAGCTGCTCATCGGTCATATCAACACCCAGCACAAAACCATTTTTGCCCACCAGTTGCGCCAGAATATAGCAGTCCCTTCCTGAACCACTGCCCAGATCCAGAATTCTCATACCTTCAAGCTGTTGGGGAAGAACTAGACCGCAGCCATAATAACGGGCCGCTACTTCCGGATGGATGTTGCTCATAGCCTTTTTTATGTGCTCCGGCAAATCGGTATCGGTACAGCAGGCATCGGTTTTTAAATCACCGGATGACTGCAGGATTTTGCCATAATATTCTTTAACTTCATCAAACATATTATTGTTTACCTATTTAGTATTGTCTGCCAAGTATTAGTCATTTGCTAACAGAAACAGAAAGCATATACAAAAATGCCTTATAAAGATGGCCTTACAAAATAATCAGGCTTGAATAACAGCTAGTCCTTAACAATTTTAATAAGTTAGCATCAATAAATGCTATCAATAAATGAATGGACACTAGCTAGTTATTGCCCATAACTTTGCAATTTTATTATTTTTATAAATCATGCCACAGACATACTCATAATACCTTTGTCTTTTTCAGACATTATAGGTCTGGTGGCAATAGTTTAAAAAACATTACATAAGCCCCTAAAACAAAGTGTTAAATTTTGTAAAAGGGGTTGTGGACAGTGTAAATTAAACTGTGTATCCGCTCTTATTTAAATATAAGGAGCCAATTGCTCCTCAAACTCGATTATAAATCGATTCATTGCTGCTTTCCAATTTCTGATAGGCATTGTCCATTTTCTGGAAGCCGACTGGATAGCCAGATAAATTACTTTCATAGCAGAATCATCGTTAGGAAACAGTCGCCAGTTTTTAATAGCCTTACGAATAACACTGTTTACTGACTCAATGGCATTAGTGGTATAAATAAGTGAGCGCCAATTAATCCCACATTGACCTTCTACCCTACCTACTGTAACGCCTGAATTTTTTCAGCACACAGCCAGGGCAGTA
>JANELJ010000350.1 GCA_024511395.1 Gammaproteobacteria bacterium
ATTTCTAATAATATGGCTGTTTCAAAAAGCAACGGCGAGTATATGTTGTCATGCCTTTGCGTCATGACAACATATATTGTCATGACATTTTAAAATAGTCATCTGCTTTTATGAAAAAAGTGCAAGGTGTTAATTACCGCAATATCTTTATTAAGAAAAGTAACTATACTCAGTAGGTGTCAGAATTATCGTACAGGAACAAGAGTTACAGGAACCATAATCAGGAAAAAAAGTATGCCGGTCGGTAATGATAAAAAAACCAGACAGCTGATTCAGAACAGCAATTAGAAAATAAATCGGTAAAACCTAAAAAGTCTAAAAAAAATCGGGGAATGTATAAGGTTGTTTTTAAGGGACGACTGCGTGAAGGTTTTTCAAAAGAAACGGTTATTGACAATATTGTCCGTCTGACCAAAATCCCTGAGCAAAAAATACAGCAGAAATTTTTCTCCGGCAAAGCGGTTATTATTCGCAGGGCACATGATCTGGTTCATGCTCAGAAATTACAGCAGTTATTCACTCAGGCTGGTCTGGAAGTGATTATCCTGAAAGACGAAACGGTAAAAATAGCTCAACAGAAACTGGCAGAACAGCAGCAGACTGAAAAGAACTCAAAAAAGAAACAGCGAAAAAGTACAAAAACACCATTAATAGTTTCCGTAGTTGTCTTTGTTGTCCTTGCCATATCCGCTATAGGGTATTATTTCTGGAACCAGTTCCAGTCTCAGATGGCAGTACCCGAAACCATTGTTCAGATTGAACAGTCCCTGGCCAGTGAACCACCGGTTTTTCTTGCTTATGCCAATTATCAACGTCTGAATACCATAAAAAGTTATTTTATTGATGAGCTTCAGCCCCTGCCGGCTCTGGAGGGTGATTTTATTGAGCAGCTGAAAAATCCGGTATTAACCCAGATAGCGGTCTGACTCATATATTAATGGCAGCTTATCCGGTGGATGATAAGCTGGTGACACCGGTTTTTCTGTTTGGACAATTTTCAGTCCCGGCTGTCAGACTGTTTCTGCATAAGAACTATAACGGTAAACCGCTTAAAGGTACGGACAACGGGATGCGCATTGCTCAGATTAATCCCGTTAATTGCCAGAAAAAAACTTATAAAGAAGTACTTATTGAACCGGGTCGTATTATTGTTGCCCCTGATGGCCATGGCTTTATTTAAACCACAGCAGGGCAGCCAGTTAGCTACGGGACTGGTCTCGGTGATCAGTAAAGATATTGCTCGTAAAAATACCGTGCTTGACAGTATGTATGCGGGGCTGAGTGTTGAATTACTGCCGCCAATGGCGGATATGGATATTCGTCTGAACAGCCGGGATCAAAAATGGCTGGCTGACAGGCATAAGGCGTTTATTGAGCAGCTGAAAAAAATGCAGTTAAAAAGCAGAGGGCTTACCAGTGTTCAGACTTTACTGGATAAAGTCAGTATTGAGCAAAGTACGGGGGCGCTTGATATTTATTTGCAGGTGGATAAACAATTAAAACAGTCGTTGGCAATATCGGTTAATGATTTTATTGATACATTTTTTCCATGGACATCAAACAGGTAGATAGTAAAAAGAATACAGTACAGGAAAAAATTGATACTAGTCCACAAAAGTATAATGCTTAGATAGACACCGATCAGCTGAAGCCCTTCAATAAGCAGTACGATAGCTTTTTTAATCCGATCTGGCAGCAGGGGCCGTTTGCTTTAACCATAGAAGAAATTCTGCTGGATAAGGAGCAGATTATTCTGCAGTTAAGGGGTAAGGGCCAGAATATCCCCAACAGCAGTAATAGACAGGTATGGATTCAAATTATTGCAGTAGAAGACAGTCAGGGTAATAATGTACTTGCTAATGCCGGCTGTAATAAAACCCCGGCAATTGACGACTATTTCAGTAGTTTTGGGCTAGCCAGAACCACCTTTATTAATAAACCTGAGATCTGGATAAGAACCCAGTCATTTACTTAAATACAGAGAGTTTTCATATCACTCTCATCTATTCTGATTGTCGGCTTGTCTTTTTTATGACAATAGGCAATCAGAGAACCAAT
>JANELJ010000351.1 GCA_024511395.1 Gammaproteobacteria bacterium
TCTTTATCACCCATAGCCGTAATCATACTCACTATAAGCTGAAAAGGGGTTATCTGTCTTAATCGTTGGGAAAAGCCAATGTTTTTGCCCGGTTTATTAAGTTTCTTTTCACTCAATACGAGTTTTAGTTTTTTTGATAATGTGCTACTTTTCATTTAAAGCCTTTTTGTTGATGAATAATTGCCTGAATAACAACTATTTGATCATCAAATTGGCTTCATTTCAATTCCTAAAGATCATACCTATGAGCGGTCCTTACATTCGCGATCATAATACAGGCCGACTTTCTCATTAGTCGCCAGTAATTTCCGAACCGCCTGCCATGCCTGCAGCCCATAAGGGTCTGAAGCTTCGCCACGATGCCCTAATTCCGGGGTATTAATACCAATCAGACGAATTTTACGACCATCCTTAAGGTGCAGGGTATCACCATCCACTATGGTTTTAACCTGTGTCCAGTGCGTTACCTGTTTTAACCGCTGTTGGGCAGTCAGACAGACTTCCTGAGCTGAAGCACCGTCAGACAGAAGAACGAACAGGGCCGGAAGAAACGGGCGGAAATAAAAAAGGCACCTTAGAAAACTAAAGTGCCTTTGGCTGTTTTTCTGCTTTCTGTTACTCTTTCTGCCAGCCAGCATCACTGACCATTGATTAGAGCAAAACAGGGGCATAAAAAACTTATTTCATACCATACTTCTGACGGAACTTATCAACACGACCCGCAGTATCCACCAGTTTCTGCTTACCTGTGTAGAAAGGATGGCAGTTAGAACATACTTCGATCAATAATGTGTCCTTACCTATGGTAGAACGTGTTTTGAAGCTGTGGCCACAACTACAGGTGACCTGGACTTCTTTATATTCTGGATGGATATTTGCTCGCATAATAATTAACCTTATAAAATTCGTTGAATGCCGCCACCTGTTCCCGGAACTTACCCGTTATCATTATCAGTAACTGTCAGCTATCCGCAACCGGCACCGCAAACCATTCCAGCTCAGCTGGATCAGGAACGGGCGATCATACGCCAGTTCCTGCTGTTTTTCAAGCAAAATTTATTATCATTTTCTGACACACAATACTCACTCGATTATTTTTCAGCTTATGCTGTACCCTTGCTATAAATATTTACCTCTTACCCAGAAAACGGACATTTCCTATGCCATTCGGGATCGACTAATAGAACGCTGGATGAATACCATGCGCAGTTATTACGCCTGCGATACCAAGCGGATGTACTACCTGTCACTGGAGTTTCTAATTGGCCAGACACTGCTTAACGCCATGTTAAATCTCAGCATTGATCAGGAATGCTGTCAGATTATGAAAGAACTGGGACATGATCTGCAGAAGCAGACAGAACTGGAGCCAGATGCTGCCCTGGATAATCGTGGGCTGGGCCGACTAGCCGCCTGTTTTCTGGATTCTCTGGCCACAATGCAGCTACCTGGCTACGGCATTCGCTATGAATATGGTATGTTTCGATAGGGCATTAATGATGGCTACCAGGTGGAACACCCTGATAACTGGCTGCGTTACGGCAATCCCTAGGAGATCCCCAGAGCTGAAGTTCTGTTTCCCATTCATTTTGGTGGAGAGGTGATTACCTATCGGGATGAAGAAGGTGATACCAGTCCTCACTGGGTGAATGCCGATGAAGTAATGGCCATGGCTTTTGATACCCCAATTCCCGGCTATAATGTCGGGACAGTAAATAGTTCAACCTGAATAATACCGTTTTAAGTCTGATATCAAGCCAGGTTTAAAGCGGCTGATTGTTCTGGTTTGATAAAATATCCCATCAAACCGGAAATAATTTTGAGCCACAAAAGCCGAAGCTTATTGAGGATCTTTCTTAAGTTATGACCAGCGGCCACCGTAACCACATTAATGGCATCACCGACTGCACCTTTGAGGTAGCAGCGGTCTAAACGGCCATCATTTTTCATATGACCAATTTCAGGCTCAATCGCACTGCGCCGTTTTAATGCCTTTTTAATACTTCGGGTAACGCCTCGCTTCTGACCTGAGATAAAAACTTTCGTATCTTTTACTT
>JANELJ010000114.1 GCA_024511395.1 Gammaproteobacteria bacterium
AGCCACCGGATACGGATATTTTAAGGCGATTTGAAGATTTGTTATAAAAACAATTTCAAAACAGCTGGTTACAAACAAATTGTTAAAGAACGTATGAGCGAAACAGGACTCTCAAGGGTGAACTGTCGCTCTAAACTTTAGCTAAAATGTTGAGATCAATCTTATTACTTTAAGGAAAACCTGCCCACTATGTTTGGATTTGGACGTTTACGTGGTGTTTTTTCCAACGATCTGTCAATCGATCTGGGAACAGCCAATACACTCATTTATATTCCGAGACAGGGAATTGTGCTCAATGAACCCTCGGTCGTTGCCATTCGCCAGGAATATACCACTAATGAAAAAATGGTGGCCGCCGTTGGTGAAGAAGCCAAACTGATGCTGGGCAGAACGCCTGGAAATATGGAGGCCATACGTCCTTTAAAAGACGGGGTTATTGCCAACTTTACGGTTACAGAGAAAATGCTGCAGCATTTTATTCATAAGGTGCATGAAAACCGTTTTCTTAAACCCAGCCCCCGGGTACTGGTCTGTGTGCCCTGCGGTTCCACCCAAGTTGAGCGACGGGCCATTAAAGAATCCGCTCTCGGTGCCGGTGCCAGAGAAGTCTATCTGATTGAAGAACCAATGGCTGCAGCTATTGGCGCCGGAATGCCGGTCAGTGAAGCCACCGGTTCCATGGTAGTGGATATCGGCGGTGGTACCACCGAAGTCGGTATTCTGTCCTTAAGCGGCATTGTTTACTCCGAATCCATTCGTATTGGCGGTGACCGTTTTGATGAGGCGATTATTAACTATGTACGCCGTAATTACGGCAGCCTGATTGGTGAAGCCACAGCAGAGCGCATTAAACAGGAAATCGGTTCCGCCTATCCCGGCAATAAACTACTGGAAATTGAGGTACGCGGCCGTAACCTGGCAGAAGGTGTACCCAGAAGCTTTGCCCTGAACAGTAATGAGATCCTGGAAGCCATTCAGGAACCCTTATCCGGTATTGTCGGAGCCGTTAAAATTGCCCTGGAACAAACGCCACCGGAACTGTGTGCCGATATTGCTAAAAAAGGCATGGTGCTGACCGGCGGCGGTGCCTTATTGCGTGATCTGGATCGTTTATTATCTGAAGAAACGGGCCTGCCGGTCATGATTGCTGAAGATCCGCTGACCTGTGTGACTCGCGGCGGCGGCCGGGCACTGGAGATGATGGACGAAGTGGGTACGGATTTATTCAGTCTTGAATAACACCAGGCTCTTTAATGTTCATACCGCTATTTGCCTGTTAACATCCCTCTTTAAAAATGAGGGATGCACAAACCGGGTAGCAACAAATACAATCATACCTAAAACCACCTGTAAAAACCTGAACCAGAAAAACATCCGGAGCAATAACCATTAAACAGTTATTTGATGAAGACTCCTCCTATCTGGCCCGTCTACTCTTTGTGATGATCTTTTCCATCATTCTTATGACGGCTGATCATCGTACTCATATACTCGATGGCGTCAGAAGTACCGTCAGTATCCTGCTTTATCCCTTACAGACCATTGCCAGTACCCCGACCGATGTGGGGAATTGGCTTGGTGAGCAATTTACTTCTCACCAGACCTTAATTGATGAAAACCAGCAGCTGCGTTCCGAAAACTTGCTGCTAAAAGCCCAATTACAGAAATTTGCCTCCCTGCAAGCTGAAAATATCCGTCTGCGCTCCCTGCTTAAATCCTCCCGTAAACTTCGTGATCAAATGTTGATTGCTGAAACCATTGCGGTGGATCTGGACCCCTATAAACGCCAGATTGTGATTAATAAAGGACAACAAAGCGGCATTTATGCCGGCCAGCCCATTCTGGATGCCTACGGCATTATGGGCCAGATTATCAATCCCGGCATTGCTTCAAGCAGTGCGATTCTGATAACCGATCCGTCACATGCCATTCCGGTACAGGTTAACCGCAATGGTCTAAGAACAGTGCTGTACGGCACCGGAGCCGCTAATTACTTGGAAATTTTAAACCTGCCCAATAATGCCGATATTGAAATCGGTGATCTGCTGATCACCTCGGGACTGGGAGGACGTTTCCCGGAAGGCTATCCGGTAGCCACCGTAGTGAATATTAAACGCGATCCCGGTCAGCCTTTTGCCCGTATTATTGCCGAGGCATCGGCTCATCTGGAACAGAGTCGCGAAGTTCTGCTGGTTATGGCCCAGGAACATGAGCCCCAGTTACTGTCTGAAACTCTACAGGACGATGAGAACCAAAGTGATTCATCTGGGTCTAAAACAGATAAATCATCTGCAAAAGCAGCAGATGGAGCCAGCCATGAGTAATCGTCCGGCCGCCCATGGCGGTATTATTATCTGGCTCAGTTTTGGAGTAGCCTTTATTCTGACCATGATCCCCCTGCCTGAAACACTGGAAATATATCGTCCGGAATGGCTGACCTTGATCCTGATCTACTGGTGTCTGGCTCTGCCGCACCGTGTCAGGGTTTTTACCGGCTGGCTGGTGGGTTTTCTGCTGGATGTTCATATGGGCAGTGTACTGGGCCTGCATGCTCTGACACTGGCCGTAGTAGCCTATCTGGCCTATAAACTGCACATCCGGATCCGCCTGTATCCCCTGTTGCAGCAGTCTCTGATTATTTTATTACTGGTAGCTCTGTCGCAGATGCTGGTACTCTGGATCAGCGGTGTAACCGGCAATGCACCGAGTAACTGGTCTTACTGGATGCCTTCACTGACCAGTATGGTGGTATGGCCCTGGGTATTTTTCCTGATGCGTGCTATTCGCCGTATATACGGTGTTAACTGATTTAAATTATGGCCGCAAAACAGCTTATTAAAGACCATTTTATAGAACTGCGGATTTTTCAGCACCGCAGTATTGTGGCTATTGTATTTACCATTGTGCTGTTCGGGATCCTGGCTGCACGTCTGTTTTACCTGCAGATCACTAACCATGATCACTTTACTACCCTGTCACAGAATAATCGGGTTTCAGTGCAGGCGATTCCACCCACCCGAGGGCTGATTTATGACCGCAATGGTATTATTCTGGCGGAAAACCTACCCTCCTATACCCTGCAGATCATTCCTGAGCAGACTAAAGATATTGATAACCTGATTGAAGAGCTGGCCACTCTGATTGAAATCCGCGATGTGGATATTAAAAAATTTAAAAAAGAGGTTAAACGCAAACGCCGTTTTGAGGGTATCCCCCTACGCTTTCGCCTAACCGATAAAGAAGTGGCAATTATCTCTGTTAACCTGCATCACCTGCCCGGCGTGGAAATACAGGCACAGTTAACCCGTTATTATCCCTATGGCAGGGAAACCTCCCATGTGGTTGGCTATGTCGGGCGTATCAATGAAAAAGAATTAAAAACTCTGCCGGTCACCAATTACAGCGGCACCAACCATACCGGTAAACTGGGCATTGAAAAGTCCTACGAAGCCCTGCTGCACGGACAGGTGGGTTATCAGAAAGTGGAAACCAATGTACGCGGCCGGGTATTACGGGTACTGGAACGCAGTAATCCCACACCGGGAGATGATTTATACCTTAATCTGGACATTAATTTACAGAAGGTTGCCGCCGAAGCCTTTGAGGGCAAACGGGGTGCCTTGGTGGCTATTGATCCACAAAATGGTCATATACTGGCTATGCTCAGTATGCCCGATTATAATGCCAACCTGTTTGTTAATGGTATTGATTCAAAAACCTATAAAGCACTCAATACCTCCTGGGAACGGCCTCTTTATAACCGCACCCTTCTGGGCAGCTATCCTCCCGGCTCAACCACCAAGCCGTTTTTCGCTCTGGCGGGCCTGGAGCTTAATGTGATTGCTCCGGATCATGAAATATTCTGTCCCGGTTATTATCAACTCAAAGGCAAATCCCATAAGTACCGGGACTGGAAAAAATGGGGGCATGGAAAAACCGATATTACCAAATCTATTGTAGAATCCTGTGATGTATTTTATTACGACCTAGCCTTTCAACTGGGCATTGACCATATGCATGAATTTATGAGCAATTTTGGTTTCGGCCAGCATTCCGGTATTGATATTCTGGGCGAACGCAGCGGCCTGATGCCCTCCAGAGAGTGGAAAAAACGGGTACATAACCAGGTCTGGTTCCCCGGCGAAACAGTCATTGCCGGTATTGGTCAGGGCTATGTACTGGTTACACCACTGCAACTGGCACTGGCAACCGCCACTCTGGCCAATGGCGGAAAGCTTTACCAGCCGCAATTAGTCCATTCTATTAAGCGCAAATCCGATCCCATTCCCCGACTGGTTACCCCACAGCTGGTACGGGAGATTAAAGTCAATCGACCCTCTAACTGGAAAAAGGTTTACCATGCCATGACCGAAGTTATCCATGGTCGCAGGGGTACGGCACGGCGCTTAAACAAGCCGGATATGCGCTATAAAATTGCCGGTAAAACCAGTACCGCCCAGGTATTTACCGTAGCTCAGGATGCTTCCTATAAAGAAGAAGAACTGGAAGAACGGCTCAAGGATCATGCCCTGTTTATGGCTTTTGCTCCCGTTGATAATCCCAGGATTACGATTGCTGTGGTGGTAGAAAACGGCGGCCACGGCGGCTCTGTTGCTGCCCCCATTGCCGGTAAGGTCATTGAGGCCTATCTCAGCCAGTTTAATGATGAAGAACTTAAGGCTGCACAAAAAAAACAAAAGCCTTCAGCTAAAAAAAAGCCTTCAGCCCATAAAAAGCCCATAAGAAATAAAGCAAAACCCAGTATTCAACAGACTCATAACAACACAGCACTATTCCTTAACGGGCCAGAATACCAGAGGCATAAAAACTTAATCCAAGCACATCGAGTGAAGGAAAACGCACATGGCTAGTCGCTCATCCCAGCAGGGCCTGTTTTTTCGGATGCATATAGACCTGACATTGCTGCTCGCGCTGCTGGCACTGATCGCTGCCGGACAGGTGATCCTCTACAGTGCCGGTGGTGAAAATATCGCCCTGATGCAGCGCCAGTGGATCCGTCTGGGGGTCGCGTTTGCTGTCATGCTAGCTATTGCCCAGATTTCCCCGGATACCATGCGCCGCTGGTCTCCGGTACTGTTTATTTTCGGCACCATTATGCTCATTGCTGTCCTGCTGGTGGGAACCAAGGCGCTGGGTGCCCGGCGCTGGCTGGATCTGGGGCTGTTCCGTTTTCAGCCTTCTGAAATGATGAAGCTGGCCGTACCCATGATGATTGCCTGGTTTCTATCCGCCGGAAATATACCGCCCAGCAACCGGCGTATTTTTGCTGCCCTGGCCATTCTGATTGTTCCGGTATTGCTTATTGCCAAACAGCCCGATCTGGGCACATCCCTGCTGGTCAGCAGTGCCGGATTATTTGTTATTTTTATGTCCGGTGTTTCCTGGCGCCTGATCCTCGGTTTTGTTATCGCCGTGATCAGTTTTACCATGCCCATGTGGTTATTTCTGATGCGTGACTACCAGCGCCAGCGGGTACTTACTATGCTTAATCCAGAATCCGATCCTCTGGACAGCGGCTATCATATTATCCAGTCCAAAATAGCCATCGGCTCCGGCGGCAGCTTTGGCAAAGGCTGGCTTAACGGCACCCAGTCCCATCTGGAATTTTTACCAGAGCACCATACCGACTTTATTTTTTCTGTTTTTGCCGAAGAATTTGGTTTCAGCGGGGTATTAATTTTACTGGCCCTGTATATGTTTATTATTTTTCGCGGCATTTACATTACTACCCAGGCCCACGGCACCTACGCCCGGCTGCTGGGTGCCAGTGTGGTACTGACTTTTCTGATTTATATTTTTGTGAATATCGGCATGGTCAGCGGTATTCTGCCCGTAGTGGGCGTACCCCTGCCGCTGGTGAGTTACGGCGGTACTTCTATTGTGACATTAATGGCCGGATTTGGTATTTTAATGGCCATTCATACCCATCGAAAACTTTTAGCCCATTAGCGAGTCCGATTAGCGAATAAGAGTAATCATATGGAAAACTTTATGAGAAATGGAATACAGCGTACTTTTTTAATTAGCCTTTTCTTTAGTCTGCTGTGCCTGTCTGCCAGTGCCTGGAGCAGCAGCCTGTTCAAAGAGACCAAAGTACAGAACTTTATTGATCAGATGGTCAGCAAGCATGACTTTAATCGTGATGAACTAGAAAAGCTCTTCAGCCAGGTTAAGATCAAACAGAAAATTCTTGATGCCATCAGCCGTCCGGCAGAAAAGAGTAAACCCTGGTATGAATACCGCAATATATTCCTTAAACCCCGGCGAATTAAACATGGAATTAACTTCTGGAAAGAAAACCGGCAGGTTATAGACTATGCCCATAAAGTCTATGGTGTCGCCCCGGAAATTATCGTCGCCATTATCGGTGTGGAAACTTTTTATGGCACCAGGCAGGGCAGCTACCGTGTTATGAATGCCCTGTCCACTCTGGGTTTTAAATACCCCAAACGCAGCCAGTTTTTCCTCGGTGAACTGGAGTATTTTCTAGTCATGAGTAAGGAACAGGGCTTTGATCCCTTAAGCAAGAAAGGTTCTTATGCCGGTGCCATGGGTATGGGTCAGTTTATTCCCAGCAGCTTTCAAAGTTATGCCATTGATTTTGACGGTGATGGTATCAAGAACATCTGGAGTAATGAAGCCGATGCCATTGGCAGTGTCGCCAATTATTTTAAACGTCACGGCTGGCAGAAAGATCAGCAGGTTGCGGATAAGATCAGCCTGAGCAAGGACAGCAGTATAAGCCCCGAAGATGCCTGTAAACGCAGCTGTAAACCCAAACTGACGGTCGCTGATTTTAAACACAAAGGCGTTACGGACAAACTGTCTGTCAGTGATAAAACCAAAGCCATTCTACTGACTCTGAAACAAAAAACTGGTATGGAATACTGGCTCGGCTATAATAATTTTTATGTAATCTCACGTTATAACCATAGCACCCTGTATTCCATGGCCGTTTATCAGTTAAGCCAAGAGATTAAGAAAGGCTTTGAAAAGAATAAATAATGTAACTACTCAGTATAAATTAAAGTAAGGTAGAGTACCTGCAGACAGTCACGGTCAAATACACTGAATAAATGGAATGGTTCGCCCCACTCTCTAACG
>JANELJ010000115.1 GCA_024511395.1 Gammaproteobacteria bacterium
CTTTCATCCTCTCGCTGTTTTTGAGTGGACCATACCTGTATCAGTCTTTTTCTAAAATATTCGGAAACATTTTCGATATTCTTCTGTTTGCTTAAAAATTCAACCAGATAGTTTAATTTGATTCCCCATAACTGGCTGCTGGCAAACTCATCTGTCTGCATGGATAATTGTAATCGGTTAAATGGAGGTGTATCACTATAAGGCTTTATCAGAAACTGACAGTCAGTATCACCTTTATCAGGAATAAGCAGCTCAGCATAATGTGACCAGTCATTCAGCCTGTTCCATAACAGGGTCATTTCTGTAATGGAAAGATGGTAGGGATTAGCAAGGGGAAAAAGCAGAATTTTTTATACAGACTATCAGTGGTTTTAATGGTTTCAGGCAGATATTTAATAGCCTTTTTTTCAAAATGGCGTTTTACAGCAAAGTAATAAATTTGATGAATATCCAGCCATTCATCCGTATGATGATCGGCATAAAGCATATAGTTATAGAACAGTTTCTGGTTAAGGTAGAACAGTGCATAATAGGTAGCCTGAAGCAGAATTTTGTGTTTTAAAATAGCATTAACTAAACCGACATCAGACAGTTCATCAATAATAATTTTATGGCCCATAGCCATTTCATTTAAAAAGGCATTAACCAGCTCTGCCAGACGGTTTTTTCTTCTGCCAGAGGCAAACCATGACCAACACATTTTCTGGATAATTTCTGCACCAGCTTAAAAATTTGCGGATGCATCTGTTCAAGCAGATCCAGACGTTTCTGAACAGGAATAATTAAACTATTGACTTCAACCAGAAGTGAATAATACAGGCGTGACTGCTCCCCCATCGGCAACTGGGAAGTACGTTCAACCCACTGTCCCATATCCTTTATTGAAGTGTATAAACAGTGTCCATCCGACTTTTTTCGTTCTGGTAGCTGTAACCAGAGTAAGGTATCTTTCACGGACATTCCTTTTCACTGAAACATAATAATGGCTGGCTGCCAGGTACTGAACTCAGTTATCAGCCAATCCATTTTCTGGCATTTCTAAACATTCTCATCCAGGGAGCATCCTCTCCCGAATGGCTATTGAGCCAGGTATTCTGCACTGAACGGAAAACCCGCTCGGGATGCGGCATCATAATCGTAAAACGACCGTCTTCACTGCACAGCCCCGTCAGCCCCATAGGTGAACCATTTGGATTATAGGGATAGTTTTCCGCGGGCAGACCTTCGTTGGTCACATAACGTAAGGTAACCAGTTCTCTGTCAAAAGCCTGCTGTGCTGACCCGCCCAGCTGAAACTCTACCCTGCCCTCACCGTGTGCAACAGCAATGGGCATTCTGGAACCCTGCATGTCCTCAAAAAACAATGAGGGTGAATTTAATACTTCCACCATAACGGTCCGGGCTTCAAACTGCTCAGATTCATTTTTAACAAAATGAGGCCAGTGTGCGGTTCCGGGGATCAGTTCGTGCAGATTGGACATCATCTGACAGCCATTGCAGATCCCCAGGCCAAAGGTATCGTCACGATTAAAAAAGGTTTCAAACTGTTCCCGTGCCTTAGGATTAAATAAAATGGATTTGGCCCAGCCTTCCCCGGCACCCAGAACATCACCATAGGAAAAACCACCGCAGGCCACAATACCTTTAAAGGCATCCAGTGACAGACCACCTTCAATAATGTCTGACATATGCACATCTCGGGTAGAAAATCCCGCTTTCTGAAAAGCCGCCGCCATTTCCACATGACCATTAACCCCCTGTTCACGCAGAATGGCCATAGGCGGCTTGATACCTTTATTGACATAAGGCGCACTGATATCTTCATTAACATCATAACCCACTTCAAAATGCAGACCGGGATCACACAATAAATCAATAGCCTGATATTCCTGCTCTGCACATTTGGGATTGTCTCTGAGACTCTGCATGCGCCAGGTGGTTTCTGACCAGGCTTTATGAAAGCGGGTTCGAGTATCGCTTAATACAACAGACTGATCAAAGGTAAATTCAACCTCATCGGTGGACGTCGGTCTAGCAATAACATGAGACATACTGCCCATGCCCATATCCTGGATATAATTAAAGACCGCATCATGATCAGTCCTACGGATCTGAATAACAGCACCTAACTCTTCATTAAACAGGGCTGCCGTAATATCGGCTTTATCCACACAGATACTCTGCATATCCACATTTAAACCGCAATGTCCGGCAAAAGCCATTTCCAGCAGGGTGGTAAATAAACCACCGTCAGAGCGGTCATGATAAGCCAGCAGCTTGTTATTGATATTCAGTTCCTGAATTAAAGTAAAAAAGGACTTAAAGGTTTCTGTATCATCCAGATCCGGGGCCACATCACCAATCTGGCCATAAACCTGTGCCAGAGCTGAACCGCCCATGCGATTGCGTCCCCGCCCCAGATCAATCAGAATTAATTCAGTTTCACCCTGATCCATAATTAATTGTGGTGTCAATGTCTGGCGCACATCCTGTACCCGGGCAAAAGCCGAGATGATCAGTGACAGAGGAGCAGTTACCGACTTATCTTCACCTTTGTCATTCCAGACCGATTTCATGGACATGGAATCCTTACCCACCGGGATGGTAATGCCCAGTTCTGGACAGATTTCCATGCCAACTGTTTTAACCGCATCATAAAGCCCGGCATCCTCACCGGGATGTCCGGCCGGTGCCATCCAGTTAGCTGAAAATACAATATCCGATAAGCTGTTAATGCGCGCTGCTGCAATATTGGTAAGTGCTTCCCCAATGGCCATACGGGCGGAACTGGCATGGTCCACCAACGCAACAGGCGTACGTTCACCAATGGACATGGCTTCACCGCTGACTTCATTAAAGCCGCTGCAGGTCACCGCCACATCAGCAACCGGGATCTGCCAGGGACCAACCATCTGTTCCTGTGCCACCAGCCCCGTAACCGAGCGGTCGCCAATGGTGATTAAAAAGGTTTTGTCCGCTACACCGGGCAGGTGCAGAATGCGATCAGCCGCTTCTTCCAGATTAATTCTGGAACTGTCAAATCTGTCCTGTTTAACCTGGATATGTTTAACATCTCTGGAGATCTTTGGCGGTTTGCCCAGTAAAACTTCCAGCGGTATATCAATAGGGGTATTACCAAAATGGCTATCATTAAGGATTAAACGCTGTTCTTTGGTAGCCTGACCGATAATGGCATAAGGTGCCCGTTCTCGCTGGCAGATCTGTTCAAACTGCTCGATATTTTCCGGGGCCACAGCAATAACATAGCGTTCCTGGGATTCATTACACCAGATCTCCATGGGTGACATGCCCTGTTCATCATTGGGTACTTTACGCAGTTCAAAAACCGCTCCCCTTCCGGCATCATTAACCAGTTCAGGTAGGGCATTGGAAATACCTCCCGCTCCCACATCATGAATAGAAAGAACAGGATTGGCCTCTCCCATTTGCCAGCAATGATCAATCACTTCCTGACAGCGGCGCTCCATTTCAGGATTACCCCGCTGTACCGAGGCAAAGTCAAGGTTTTCACAACTGCTGCCAGAATTCATGGAAGATGCCGCACCGCCGCCCAAACCAATTAACATAGCCGGACCGCCAAGTACGACAATTTTTGCACCTTCAGGTATATCATCTTTCTGTATATGCTCAGCCTTAATATTACCAACACCGCCGGCCAGCATAATAGGCTTGTGATAGCCTCGCATTTCTGTCCCATCTGCCGTTTTAGCCTGTTCTTCAAAGGTTCTGAAATAACCGCAGATATTAGGCCGGCCAAACTCATTATTAAATGCGGCAGCACCCAGAGGTGCTTCCAGCATAATATCCATGGCTGAAACAATGCGATCCGGCTTACCATAGTCTTTTTCCCAGGGCTGCAGTGCATGTTTAATTTTTAGATTGGAAACCGAATATCCGCACAGACCAGCCTTGGGTTTGGAGCCCTGCCCGGTGGCACCTTCATCACGGATTTCCCCGCCGGAACCGGTGGCCGCACCAGGCCAGGGTGAAATAGCAGTAGGATGATTATGAGTTTCTACCTTCATCAGGATATGGCTGTCTTCCTGGTGAAACTCATATTCAGAAGTATCACTGCTGGGATAAAATCGCTGGATATTAAAGCCCTCAATAACCGCACAGTTATCACTATAGGCAGACAAAATACCTTCTGAATGCAGTTGGTAGGTATTGCGGATCATGCTGAACAGGGATTTATTCTGTTTTTTACCGTCTATGATCCAGTCAGCGTTAAAAATTTTATGTCGACAGTGTTCTGAATTGGCCTGGGCAAACATCATTAATTCTACATCGGTAGGATTTCGTCCCATACGTGTAAAGTTTTCCACCAGGTAATCAATTTCATCATCAGCCAGTGCCAGCCCAAGCTCAGAGTTGGCTTTTTCCAGAGCGGTGCGGCCCTGTTCCAGAATATATACATAGCTTAGCGGTGTCGGATGATGATGTTCAAACAAAGCACTGGCTTCTTCAAGCTCATAAAGACAGATTTCTGTCATTCTGTCATGCAGGGCATCAGAAAGTTCTGTTTTCTGCTGTTCACTGACTTTAACACCATGGGACAGTTCAAGAGTATATAAAATGCCCCGTTCTATGCACTCTATATTCTGTAAACCGCAGTTATGGGCGATATCAGTTGCCTTACTGGCCCAGGGAGAGATAGTGCCGATTCGGGGTATAGCCAGAATTTCCAAACCACTGATATTAATGTCATCGGTATGAGCACCATACATCAGAATTCGTTCCAGTATGGTATGCTGCTCAGGTGTCAGATCATTGGAAGCATCCACAAAATGGATATACTGAGATGAAATGTTCTGGATACCGGGAACAATTACGCGCAGCTTATGTAGCAGTTTTTCTATTCGAAACGGGGATAAGGCAGCTTTGCCACGCAGAATCAACATTTAGTCATCTCTCTTGAAGGGGATTAAAGTAAAGGGACATTCTAGCAAAATATCCCTCTATTAAGAATATACTTGCCCGCTTTTTAGATAAAAATGTGAATGACATAAGCAACTATTCATTAACCATAAAAAAAAGTAGAATAACAGCCTGACTAACTTTGTAAGTAATAATTCCATGTCACATAAAGAGACACAGAAAAAGCCATCCAGTTCGCCGGTATCTGAACAACTGCCCCCGGCATCCATTTTACGTCTGCTGGGTGCCTGGCTTTATGATTTTATGCTGCTCTGTGCTTTCTGGCTGCTGGCCGTTATTGTTTATATTATACCGGCTCAGATGTTTGTCCATGTGGATTCCAGCAATATTCAGAACCTCAGTACCACACAGTTCAGCGGTCCGCTTTTTTACAGTTATCTGTTTATTGTGACCTGGTTTTTCTTTGCCTGGTTCTGGTGGCACGACGGTCAGACACTGGGTCTGCGCAGCTGGTCACTACGTCTAATCAGCGACCTAGAGCACGGTATTAGCTGGACGCAGACCCTGCTGCGCTTTTTTGCGGGCGGCTTTCCCTGGATTGTCAGCCTGTTTTTATATGCAAAACTGTCCCATGGCGCACTGGAAAACTCTCCATGGGTGTATGCGGTTTTGCTGATTGGTTTTCTGGGGCTGTTCTGGAAACTGGTGGATAAGCAGAAACGCAGTATTCAGGATATATTTTCTGATTCCCATATTGTGGTGGTACCCAGAATTAAAAAAAAATGAAAACTTAGGAATCTCTGGTACAAAACTGGACAATGGATTCGCAGTGGTTTTCAAATCCCTCAAACGAATGATCACCGCCCTGCTCTATTATTAATTCAGTATCGGCATATTTCTGCTCTGCAAGCCGATAATCCAGTACTTCATCTCCGCTCTGTAATAACACCATAAACAATTCCGGCTCACTGACTTTATCAACCAGCAATTGTTTCAACTGTTCAATATGTTCTGTGGTTAGTTCATACTCTCGACCGGTGTAGTAATTGGTGGTTTTACCCAGAAAATCGTTTGGCAGAATATGAGGATTGACAGCCGGATTAACCAGAACTGCTTTAAGATGGTATTTCTGCGCAAGAAAAGTGGCATAAAAGCCGCCCAGAGAACTGCCTATAAGAGCTATATCGGGCAAATTATTTTCAATTATTTGAGTTAGCTGGGTAATGGCTTCAGAGGGATAATCGGACAATTCAGGACAGACAAAATCATGCTCTGGATATCTGTCTGCCAGAAATTTTTGAAACACCTTAGCTTTATAGGAAGCCGGTGAGCTATTAAAACCGTGGATATATAAAAAAAGCATTAACAGACTTAAAACTTATACTTTGCTTTTAACTCCTGCAGTTTATTTTCCGCTTCTTTTTTCTCACTGGAGGAAAGCTCTGCACCTAGCTGCTTTAAGGAATCCGCTGCCGGGGCATAACCATTATCCGCTGAAACTTTAAGCCAAGCATAAGCCGTCACCAAATCGGCAGGACCGCCCTGACCATTGGCCATCATAATACCCAGATTGTACTGAGCCTGTGCATAATTCTGTTCTGCCGCCTTACGCATCCACTTCTGAGCTTTGACCGTGTCAGCCATTACTCCATTGCCCTGGTAATATAATACGCCCAGAACAAACTGTGCAGCACTATTACCTTTTTGCGCCATGGCGGAACAGACATCAGCCGCCTCATAAAAATCTTCTTTCTGCATCAGGTCAACGCATTTATTAGCCAGTGCTGACTGGGCCAGAAAGGCCTGTCCGGAAAAAACAAAGATAATAAGTGATAAATATTTCATAGATATTCCAGTCAATTTATATTCCTAAATTAAGTTGAAAACTAAAGTTTAGAGCGACAGCTCACCCTTGAGAGTCCTGTTTCGCTCATACGTTCTTTAACAATTTGTTTATAACCAGCTGTTTTGAAATTGTTTTTATAACAAAGTCTTCAAATCGCCTTAAAATATCCGTATCCGGCGGGTGGAATTTTTGGGACTTACTATCCCACCAGTCCCTGACCCTAACCTGCGAAAAATACCTTATCAGTCCCATTCGTATTCTTCCGGCAGTAATGGGTGTATTCTTTCGCCAGGGCGTATTATCAATTAAGCGCAATACCGGGTCCGGACATTTAATAGCCCGCAATTGAGGTATAATATACACCAGA
>JANELJ010000116.1 GCA_024511395.1 Gammaproteobacteria bacterium
CTAAACGAGATAAGTCTACTGGACTTTATCAGTTTGGTGTAGAACCTAATTATGGAGTTACATCCTGATGGGTAAACTATTGAAACGAAATGATAAAATCCTTAAAGACATACCTATGAATAAATAATAGCACATAATATCCCCAAAATATTGCATAAGTTAAATCTATTTCCTATGCTTTACAGGTACTTATCATATTATTCACGTTTAACCGGACTGCCCATCAGTTATCTTAAAATTGACGGCTCTCTCATCAAAAATATGCTAAATAATGACAATGATTGTAAAATTGTTCAGTCTATTATTGATTGTGCACACGACCTAGGTTATCTGACCATTGCTGAATTTGTGGAAAACGAAGCTCTGGCCAAAGCACTGACGGAAATGAAGGTCGATTACTTACAGGGATATTACTTAGGAAAACCGGAAATTTATGACTTCAGCAAGGATGCGACCCCCGAACCAGTCATGTTTCAATCTTAGCCTCTATATTCATAAAACCCTGGACAGGCTGTTCCCCTGTCATTGTCTATTCTGCCTGGAAAAAATCAGTAGCCACCATGAGCAGGGTGCAAATATTGAAGTATGTCGTTATTGCAGTGAACAATTCATTCACAATAACCGTGCCTGTCAGCGCTGTGCACTGCCCCTAAAGCATTCTGAAAACCATATCTGCGGTAATTGCCTGAGCCATAAGTATTATTTTGAACAGGTGTACAGTCCCTTTATTTACACTAATGAAATTCGTTATCTTGTCCGGCAGCTTAAATACCACAATAAAATACACTATGCCGAACTCTGGCCGGGTTATTTATCCAGCAAAGTAAAGACTTTAATAATTTCAGACTTCCTCAGCGGCTCAGACAGAGAGGCTATAATCAGGCCCTAGAACTGACCCGAAGCTTATCCAGGCATTTCCATATTCCTATGGATTATCATAGTCTGATCCGTTATCGTTCTACCGGACTTCAGGCTGGACTCAATGCCCGGGAAAGACAGAAAAATGTCCGCAATGCCTTTAAAATAACCACAGCAGGCCGCAACTCCAGTTTATCGAAAGTACAACATATTGCCCTGGTTGATGATGTTATGACCACCGGCAGCACCCTTAATGAAGCGGCCAGAATACTTAAACAGGCCGGTATTCAACGGGTCGATGGCTGAATAATAGCGCGAGCCTGAAAACAGTCACGCTCATAGATTCTGAATAGTAAAAAGGTAACACCTGTGCTGACAGCAACCACTCATCCCATTTATATCATCGGCCACGGATATATGGGGCATAAGCTACTGCAGGCGCTGCTGGAACAGTCTCTGGCCTCAGCTGAGCAGATCACCTCAGTCGCCAGAAGCCTGCCTGAGCCTCACTCCCAAAACCCTCATCTGGTCTGGGATCTTGACAGTACAGAAGCGGTTAACCATTCTATCCCGAAGCCTAATGCCATAATCTTTTATTTTGTCCCGCCGCCACCCAAAGGCCGGCAGGATACCAGAGTTCAGACTTTTATTGCACAGCTGGAACAAAATACCCAAGCGGAAACCAAACCCGCAAAAATTGTACTGATCAGCACAACCGGCGTTTACGGTAATTGTCATGGTCAGTGGGTGGATGAAACAACGCCCCTGAATCCATCAGTGGATCGTGCCCGACGCCGGGCCGATGCCGAACAGCAGTTTCAGCATTATGCACAAAACCATAATATCCCCCTGGTGATCCTCAGAGTATCCGGAATTTATGCCGCTGATAAACTGCCCCTGAAACGCATACAGGCACAAACGCCTGTGGTTCAGGAAGAAGATTCACCCTATAGCAACCGTATTCATGCCAATGACTTACTGAACATCTGTCTTATTGCAGGTCTTAATCCTGATATTGAGGGTGTTTATAACTGTTCTGACAGCCACCCCACTACCATGTATGACTATTTTATGCGCGTAGCCCGTGCCAGCTATTTACCAGCCCCCCCGGCCATCAGTCGTGAGCAGGCCCGCTCTGAACTGTCCAGCGGCATGTTGTCCTATATGGATGAGTCACGCCGTATTGATAACCACAAGCTGCTGAAAGACTTTAAACTGACTTTAAAATACCCTGATCTGGAGCAGGGGTTAAAAGATCTGACTTGATATAAATCGCTATTTTCTGCAGCCTAGAGGATAAACCTAAATAAATTTTTCTAAAATACTGGCAGTTCAGACAATATCGGATTAATATCCACTGTATATATTTATTATGCACAGAACAGGCATACCACCCTTTTCAGAAAAGAGTCCAGGCAATGAGTTTAATTGACCAGTACAATCGGGAAATCAAATACCTGCGATTATCGGTAACGGATCGCTGTGATCTGCGCTGTTTTTATTGCATGCCTAAAGGCTTTGACGGTTATGAAGAACCGGAAGACTGGCTCTGCTTTGATGAAATTGAACGGGTTATTGCCTCCTTTACCCGTCTGGGCGTCAGTGCTGTACGTCTGACCGGCGGCGAACCTTTGCTGCGTAAGGATCTGCCCGTACTGGCCCGGCGTCTGTCCGCCCTGCCCGGTCTGGATGATTTATCCCTCAGTACCAATGCCACCCGCCTTGGAAAACATGCCGAAGCTCTGCATAATGCCAGAATTTCCCGTATTAATGTCAGTCTGGATACAGTCAATCCACAGAAGTTTAAAGACATTACCCAAGGTAAACTGGAAAAAATTACCGATGGCCTGCTGCAGGCCAAAACCATCGGCCTTGATCCCATAAAGATCAATATGGTGATTATGAAAGGCGTCAATGATGATGATGTTGAGGCTATGGTGGATTTCTGCATGGAGCACGGTTTTACTCTGCGCTTTATTGAAATCATGCCAGTCGGCGATACTGGACGTAATGCAGTGGACCACTACATCAGCCTGGATATTATTGAACAACGCCTGGCAGAAAAATACCAGCTAATCCCGGCCGTTATGTCCGGCGCCGGCCCGGCACGTTATGTACAGGTGGCCGGAACCGATCTTAAAATCGGATTTATCACCCCTATCTCTCAGCATTTCTGTGACACCTGCAACCGGGTCCGCCTGTCTGCAACCGGCACCTTATATATGTGCCTGGGTGATGAACACAAATACGAACTGCGTCACCTGCTGCGTGAGGGGATCAGTGACACTGATCTGGACCAGGTCATCCGTGATGCAATTAATCTGAAACCTCTTAAACATGAATTTAACGAAAAACCTGAAAAGGTTGTCCGCTTTATGTCAATGACCGGCGGCTAAGCTCTCTAACACCTAAAACCTCTCACCTGAAACCTAAAACCTGCTCTTTACCTGATACAGATCAGTTTTTTGCTCTTTCATGACTCTCACCCGAAGCGTTATAATTAAAGTTATTAGAATTATTCTTTCTTTAATTCATACTTAGCTTTATAAAGTTCAGCTTTATATACAGATTAAACTGATTTAATAAAGGGTAGGTGTAATTATGGGTGTATCAGAAAATAATGCTCACTATGGGCACCGTCTCAGAGTCTATCGTAAAATCGGCGATGTTATTTATGATGAGGTCTACTACCTGACTGAAAACGGCAAACCGGTCACCAAAAAACGCGAACGAGAAATTCGCTCCCTAGCCAAAGCCAGAGACAGAGAACTGCTGGCCATGCAGAAAGAATATCAGCAGGAAATGGAAGCCGCCAACCCGATTAAATTCCACAGCGATGGCCGCATCGTGGGTCTCACACGCCAGCAGCAGCACAACAACAAGGGCAGAGTGGTTGATATTTTCAAGCTGCGTATTTGCCTGCCTGACGGCAGTATTTCCTGGGGCAGTATCAGCATCGATCTACATGGCTTTGACAAGGCCTTTGATATGGCACTGGATCGCATTGTTGAGGTACTGGGTATTAATCGAAGAACTAAAATTTACCGCAAAATGAAAGCAGCCAAAAAAGCTTATTAATTTGCCTTGATACAGATCAAGGCAAATTAATAAGCTTTTTATAAAATGTAACAGATAATACTTATTAAAAATGCCATCCTGTTGATTGCACCTCTTGATTGCAAAAGAACAAGATGGCTCTATAAAAATAATAAACGGCCCTATTTCTATTATTATAAAAGACCGTAATACAGGGATTTTTATCCCCCCCCTCCGACAAAAATCAGACAGCAGTTTACAACTGCTTAAAATCAATAACAATTGAGAGGTATCCCCTCATGTTGAAACTGAGTATGGCTTTTAGTAGCGTATTAAACAGAAAATACCTGATACTATGCTATTTGCTGTTTAATCTTATTCCGCCACTGGCACTTGCAGCCAGTATGGCTGCAGTAGAAGGTGGTAATACCGAGCTGGGTATTAACGAATACGATATAACAGCCAAAAAACGCCCGGTCGATAAGTCGGTCGTTATCCTGGGTGAAAAAGCCGAGGACACCTCCACCACTGATCATTCCAAACTAAAAGAACTGCAGGGTCCCTTTAGCAGTGGCCCGGAAGTTACTAAAGCCTGTCTGAGCTGTCATAATAAGGCTGGGCATCAATTTATAAAAAACAAGCACTGGACCTGGAAAGTTCATATTGATAAAACCGGACAGGATCTGGGCAAGAGTGTTCTGGTCAATAACTTCTGTACCAATGCCGCCGGCAATGAAGGCATGTGCGCCCAGTGTCATGCCGGTTACGGCATGACCGATGCCCGTACCTATGACTTTAAAAATGAGGACAATATAGACTGCCTGGTTTGCCATGAATCCACAGGTACCTATTATAAACTCCCTCCATCTCCCGGCAATAAAGCCTGTGCCGTCATGTTTGAAGGCAAGCCCAAAATTGATCTGACCAAAGTCGCACAAAGTGTCACCCTACCGGGACGCAGCAACTGCGGTGCTTGCCATTTTTACGGCGGTGGCGGCGATAATGTTAAACACGGGGACTTATCCTCAGTACTCTTTGAACCGCCCAAAAGCGTGGATGTACACATGGGTGTTGATGGGGAAAACTTCTCCTGTGTTATCTGTCATGTAGGCGAAGGTCATGAATGGTCCGGCAGCCGTTATGAGCCCATAGCCAAAGACACCATAGGTCAGGGCAAGCCCGGCCTGGCACGACAGACAGCGACCTGTGAAAGCTGTCATGGTCTGCAGCCCCATCCCGGTAATTTAATGGGTCTGAAACTTAATGATCATACTGACCGGGTTGCCTGCCAGACCTGTCATATTCCCGAATACGCCACCGGCGGTGTTGCAACCAAAACCCATTGGGACTGGCGCACCGCCGGTAAGCTGAAAAACGGTGAAGGCTATCGTGAAGAAGGCTATATCCAGGGTAATGGTGAACCCCGCCATACCTATAAATCCATTAAGGGTAATTTTAAATACGGTGAAAACCTCAAACCCATGTATGTCTGGTTTAACGGTACCGAACGTTATCTGACCGTACATGATAAGTTTGATCCCGCTAAGCCGGTAGAAATTAATCATCTGGAAGGCAGTCCTGATGATCCCAATTCCCGAATCTGGCCGTTTAAGCGTATGGAAACCATCCAGCCTTATGATAAGGGTAATAACACCCTGGTGTATATGCACTTATGGGGTAATGACCCCGATGCCTTCTGGGGCAATTATGATTTTGCCCGTGCCATTAAACACGGCATGGATGATTTTCAGCTACCCTATAGCGGTGACTTCAATTTTGTCAAAACCTATTCCTACTGGCCCGTCACCCACATGGTGGCACCCAAGGAAAAAGCCCTGGCCTGTAAGGAATGCCACTCTAAAGACGGACGTCTGAAAGATCTGGAGGGTATGTATATTCCCGGCAGAGACACAAACCCTTGGGTTGAAAAAATTGGTATTTTTGCTGTACTGGCCACCTTACTCGGCGTCCTGGTACATGGCCTGATCCGTATACTGTTTAGCCGCAGGAGGAAAGCATCATGAGTTTACAAAAAGTTAAAGTTTTCAGCCGCTTTGAACGGTTCTGGCACTGGACTCAGGCACTGCTGATAGTTACCCTGCTGTTCTCCGGCGCAGGCATCCATGGCTTTCACCAGCTGGTTGATTTTGAAACCATGGTATGGTTCCATGTCATTTCTGCACTGGACTTAATGGTGCTGTGGACCTTTGCCATCTTCTGGCATCTGACCACCGGTAACTGGCGTCATTATATGCCTACCAGCAACGGACTGTTTAAAGTTCTGCGCTATTATGCCTGGGGCATTTTTCTGGGTGAGGATCACCCCTACCGCAAACGCTTCTGGCATAAGCATAATCCCCTGCAGGCACTGTCCTATCTGGCACTTAAACTGGTATTATTTCCCCTGTTATGGCTCACCGGTCTGGCTTACCTGCTGTACGGCTTCTGGGGACAGGGCGCCCTGACCAGCGGCTCCCTGGAATGGATTGCCACACTGCATACCATAGGCGCTTATGCCATGGCAGTATTTATTATTATCCATGTCTACCTGCTGACCACAGGACACTCCACCATTGAGCATATCAAGCCCATGATCACCGGCTATGATGAGGTGGATTTATCTGAAGCTGAAGAGGAGTACCTGGAACAGGACGAACCGGGTAGAATAATTAAAGACAAGTAGAAAGTAATGAGCGTGGGCAATTTGCCCACGCGAATGATTGATTCAGGTTAAATGTCCAGATCTTCCAGAAATGCCTTATTCTGTTCATCCTTAGTGATATTAGGATCGGCATAATTCTGGTTATCCGGATCATCCAGTTCAATAAAATCCGTTTTTTCCATGGACATTTCTAGGCTGAAGGTTTTATGACTGCCGGTACGGAAAATCACCCGTCTGGACTGGGGCCGTTCAATATTGACATTAATGGATAAAATGAGTTCTTTATTCACCACCAGCATTTTCGGCTGGGTCTGGTTAATAGATAGCATCAGCTGATGCTCAAGCTCACCCTGAAAATCACCCACAATCTGGTTTCATTAATTCTCCCAACATATTACCCACATCATCTGAAGTATGCTGTTCAGAAATCTCATTATCCTTAAAACCCATCTGTTTCATATAATTAACCTGAGATCTGGATAAGAACCCAGTCATTTACCTAAATAGTCCGACCTGAATAAATCATAGC
>JANELJ010000012.1:0-4552 GCA_024511395.1 Gammaproteobacteria bacterium
TTGTGGCTCAAAATTATTTCCGGTTTGATGGGGTCTTTTATCAAACCGGGGCAATCAGCTGCTTTAAACCTGGCTTGATGTCAGGCTTAAAACGGTATTATTCAGGTTGAACTATGTAAAAACACCTTAAGCAGATTATTATAACTCTCCTCATTAATATTGATATCAGCCTGCCAGGTGTTGAGGCTTTTATAGTCTTCTATGGTGCAGATTAGTACATCGTTATCGATATCCGGCAGAAAGTCTGCAATGGTTTTGGCGGTACGGCTGACGGTTTGTTCTATGACATCCTGCATGGCCTGTTGATAGGCGTGTATAAAGGTCTGAGCCATGTCGGTTTCCAGCCAGTCGGGGGTGGCACAGAGGCTGCTGAATACCAGCGGGCTGATGGCTTCACCGATGGAGGCGACGTCTGATCGAGGCCGCCTTTTTCCAGTTGCTGTGGCGCTGGTCCCTGCTGGTGGACATAATTACCCTGTCCCTGACGAAAGGCCTGATCCATTTGCTGTACATTACCGGCATCAATAATATTCATATTATCAAAGTCCGCATTGTTCAGATACATGGCATAGCGCAGAGTTGCATGAGGCTGAAACAGGTGGTCAACCAGAACCTCCTGACCGTGCAGATCGGACCACTGAAATTCCTTTGAGGCTTCACGGGAAGTCAGATAAAAACCATCACTGTTATTTATGGCTGCAAAGTGTACAATATCAACAGGTTTAGCCTGTTCAAGAGCGGCAAAACTGACGGCCGGTGCGGACTGGGCCAGCTGCGCGGTTCTGCTCAATAGTATTATCCGGGCTGGCAATACGGTAAACGGGTTCCAGCCCCTGTTTCTGCAGATAATCCCCGTTAATGGTAACCAGTAATGGGGCATAAAAAGCACTATGGCGCAGTGCCATAATATTGATAGTAGCCATATAAAATTCTCTGTTATAGTGGCCTGATATAATAACAGGATTTTAAACTCGATAAGAGCGGATGAACAAGTCTGAGTTAAGCAATAAATTAAAACATTTTTTACCGGCAGCAGCGATTATCTCTGAAACCGAGGCCTTACGCCCTTACGAATGTGACGGTCTGCCGGCCTATCGTAAAATGCCTCTGCTGGCGGTTCTGCCCCAGACTGTTGAGCAGTTACAGCAGGTTGTTAAACTCTGTTACCAGGAAAACATTCCTGTTGTCGCCCGCGGTGCCGCCACCGGTTTGTCCGGCGGTGCTCTGCCGCTGGAAAACGCTGTCCTGCTGGGACTAAGCCGGTTTAATAAAATTCTGGACATCAATCCACTGGCCCGTACGGCACGGGTACAACCCGGTGTACGTAATCTGGCCATTTCTGAAGCCGCTGCCAGACACGGCCTGTATTATGCTCCCGATCCTTCCTCTCAGATTGCCTGTACTATCGGCGGTAATGTGGCGGAAAATTCCGGCGGTGTGCATTGCCTCAAATACGGCCTGACGGTGCATAATGTTCTTGAGTTAAAAGTTGTGACACCTGAAGGTGAACTGGTGACTTTTGGCTCAGCAGCACTGGACAGTGCCGGTTTTGACTTACTGGCCTTAATGAACGGCTCTGAAGGTATGCTGGGCATAGTGGTGGAAGTACTGGTTAAATTACTGCCTAAACCGGAACGGGCGCAGGTGCTGCTGGCCGCTTTTGATGATGTGGAAAAAGCAGCGGATTCCGTGGGTGAAATTATTGCCGAGGGTATTATACCTGCCGGCCTGGAAATGATGGATGCTCTGGCCATTCAGGCCGCTGAAGATTTTGTCCATGCCGGCTATCCCAGAGATGCTAAAGCAATTTTATTATGCGAAGTGGACGGTACTAATGAAGAAGTATCCGAACACAGTAAACGGGTTTACGATGTACTGACAGCCTACGGTGCCAGTGAAGTGCGCACCGCCAGAGACGAAGCCGAGCGGCTGCGCTTCTGGCAGGGCCGAAAATCCGCGTTCCCTGCCGTAGGCCGCTTATCACCAGACTATTACTGTATGGACGGTACAGTTCCCAGAAAACAACTGGGTACTGTACTGACCCGTATCAGCCAGTTATCAGAGCATTATCAACTGCCGGTGGCTAATGTTTTTCATGCCGGTGACGGTAATCTGCATCCTCTGATATTATACGATGCCAATACCCCCGGCGAACTGAAACGGGCCGAAGATTTCGGGGCAGAAATTCTGGAACTCAGTGTTGAAGTGGGCGGCACGATTACCGGCGAGCACGGTGTCGGGCATGAAAAAATTCACCATATGTGTGTGCAGTTCAGTGAAGCTGAACTGGAACAGTTCCGGCGATTAAAAGTGGCTTTTGATCCGCACGGCCTGCTGAATCCCGGCAAGGTCATTCCCCAACCAAAACACTGCAGCGAATACCGCACCATTGGCTCCGGCTCACACACCCACTCAGCTTCGTGCAGCCATTAAACTGAATTATGATAAATAACGATAACAGCAAAAACCTGCAGCAGGCAGTTCAGGAAGCCCGGGCACAACAACAGGCTCTGCTTATTGAAGGCAGCGGCAGTAAAGCCTTTTATGGTAATACCCCTGCTGCGACTGAAAACAGCCGTGTTTTAAGTACCGGTGAACATCAGGGCATTATTAATTATGAGCCTAAGGAACTGGTGATCACGGCTCGCAGCGGAACCCCCTTGCATGAACTACAGGCGGTTCTGGCGGAACAGCAGCAAATGCTCGCCTTTAAACCACCGCTTTTTTCCAGTGGCGATCAACAGGCTACCCTGGGCGGAACCATTGCCTGCGGTTTTTCCGGCCCCCGGCGTCCTTATGCGGGGTCAGCTCGTGATTTTGTACTCGGCTCACGCATTATTAATGGTGAGGCTGAGATTCTGCACTTTGGCGGTGAAGTCATGAAAAATGTGGCCGGCTATGATGTCTCCCGTTTAATGGTCGGTGCTCTGGGTACACTGGGCGTGCTTCTGGATATCAGCTTAAAAGTGCTGCCCCTGCCGGAAGCTGAGCAAACCCAAGTGCTGGAATGTTCCGTACAGGAGGCCATTAGCCGGATGAACCAGTGGGCCGGCTCACCACTGCCGCTGTCTGCAGCCTGTTATGACGGAGCACTATTATATATTCGTTTATCCGGTGCACCCTCTGCCGTGACTTCCGGTGCCCGGCGCATTGGTGGAGACAGCCTGGATGACAGCCAGAGCTTCTGGCAGAGTATTCGGGAATTACAGCACGGCTTTTTTAAGAACGATAAACCACTGTGGCGGCTGGCGGTGCCTGCAGACAGCCCCGCTATCGAACTTCCGGGTAAACAGCTGATTGACTGGGGTGGTGCTCAGCGCTGGTATATTGCTGACAAACAGAATAAAGACAATAGTTATGAGTCTTTATATAAAACCATTGCTGATATAGGCGGTCATGTGACACTGTTTAAAGGGGCTATAGATGCCGGAGTTTTTCACCCCCTGCCTGAATCTCTACTGGCGATACATCGTCGTTTAAAACAGGCTTTTGATCCACAGGGCATTTTTAACCCTGGCCGTATGTACCGGGAGCTGTAATGCAGACATCCATTACTGAACAATTTCTTGCCACTAAGGCCGGACGTGAGGCAGAAAATATTCTGCGTGCCTGTGTTCACTGCGGTTTCTGTACCGCCACCTGCCCGACTTATCAGTTGCTGTGTGATGAGCTGGACGGCCCGCGCGGGCGGATTTATCTGATTAAACAGCTTCTGGAAGGCCAGCCGGTTACCCGTGTCACTCAGCAGCATCTGGATCGCTGCCTGACCTGTCGTTCCTGTGAAACCACCTGTCCCTCCGGCGTACAGTACGGCCGGCTGGTGGATATTGGCCGTGATCTGGTGGAACAGCGGATTGACCGCCCTACCGGGCAGAAATTACAGCGGCTGGTATTGCGTAAACTATTGCCTTACCCCGGACGTTTTTCTGTTTTACTTAATATGGCACAGCTCGTAAAACCGCTGCTGCCTGAGGCTTTAAAAAACAAGCTGCCGGTTAAACAGACACCGACTCAGCGCGCTGTTAAGCAACATACACACAAGATGCTGATCCTGGAAGGCTGTGCTCAGTCCGTTACTACACCCAATACCAATGAAGCCGTCAGCCGGGTACTGGATCAACTGGGGATCAGTCTGATCAGCCCTGCCGGTCAGGGCTGCTGCGGAGCCGTCAGCCAGCATCTGGCCACTGGTGCGGAAGCCAGAGAGTTTATTAAAACCAATATTGATGTCTGGTGGCCGCATATTGAAAACGGTGCTGAAGCCATTATTATTACCGCCAGCGGCTGCGGGGTTCAGGTTAAGGATTACAGCCATCTGCTGGCAGATGATCCGCAATATGCAAAAAAAGCCCAGACTGTATCAGGGCTGTGCCGCGATATATCTGAAGTACTGGCAGCAGAAGACCTCTCTGCACTGAATATTAAAGCCGGCAGCCGGGTGGCCTTTCATTCCCCCTGTACCCTACAGCATGGGCAGCAGCTTAATGGTCAGGTCGAAGGCATTTTGCAGCAGCTTGGCTTTAAACTGACCGAGGTACCGGACAGCCATTTA
>JANELJ010000012.1:4652-8746 GCA_024511395.1 Gammaproteobacteria bacterium
CAGCCGGGTGGCCTTTCATTCCCCCTGTACCCTACAGCATGGGCAGCAGCTTAATGGTCAGGTCGAAGGCATTTTGCAGCAGCTTGGCTTTAAACTGACCGAGGTACCGGACAGCCATTTATGCTGCGGTTCAGCCGGCACCTATTCAATTCTGCAGCCGAAACTCAGTCAGCAGTTACTCAACAATAAACTGCAGGCACTTAATACTGAACAGCCTGATATTATTGTAACGGCCAATGTAGGTTGTCAGTTACACCTGAACACAAAGTCTCAGATACTGGTCAGGCACTGGATTGAACTGCTGGATCCGGCTGTAGATTTATAATGTCAGAGCGGACACAGAATCATAAAGAAGGTCTGCTTTCAGTTCATGCTGCGGTATTAATTTTCGGCCTGACCGCTTTATTTGCCAAACTGATCAGCCTTAGTGCGATTAAAATTACCCTGCTGCGCAGTATCTTTGCGGCACTGGCCATTGCCCTGTATATTTTCTGGCAACGGGAAAACCTGTATCTGAAACGCCAGCGGGATTATTTTATTGTACTGGTGCTGGGCTTTTTTCTATGTACTCACTGGGTTACATATTTCCATGCCATGCAGATATCATCCATTGCAGTGGGTATGATTTCCCTGTACACCTTTCCGGTGATCACCGTATTTCTGGAACCTTTTTTTCATGGTGAAAAACCCCATATCAGGGATATTATTTCTGCTCTGATTGTGCTGTTTGGTATTAGCCTGTTAGTTCCCGAGTTCAGTATTAGCAATCAAACGACACAGGGCGTATTCTGGGGCGTACTTTCGGCGTTATTATTTGCCCTGCGCAACATTTTACAGGGTCGTTATTTTAAGGCCACATCTGCCCGGCATGCCCTGTTTTATCAGAACCTGGTGGTTATGGTTCTGCTGCTGCCTTTTGCTGCAGAGGTGATCCCGCAGGTTACACAATGGCAGTGGCTGCAGTTACTGGTTCTGGGGATATTTTTTACCGCTTTACCGCACACTCTGTTTGCCAATAGTTTACTGCATCTGAAAGCTAAAACGGCCAGCCTGATTGGCTGCATGCAGGTAGTTTACGGTACGGCATTTGCAGCTGTGTTTCTGGCAGAAATGCCCGACTGGAAAACAGTGGCCGGTGGTTTGCTGGTGATCAGTGCGGCCATTTATGAGACTGTGGCGACTTCAAAACAAAGCTGAGATTTTGCTCAGGCTTTTATTCTCCGCCTTTAAATCCCGTCTGCCGCCATGCTTCATAACTGATAATAGCTACGGCGTTAGACAGATTCAGACTTCTGTTATCTGATTTCATGGGAATACGAATGCGGTTTTCCAGATCAATGCTCTGCATAACCGGATCGGACAGACCGTGAGTTTCAGAACCAAATAAGAGTACGTCACCCTCCTGATAGCTAACCTGGACATAATCACGGGTGCCTTTAGTGGTACAGGCAAAAATACGTCGTCCCTGCATGGCCTCGGCAAAGTGTTTATAATCCGGATAGCGGGTAACATGGGCCAGATCATGATAATCCAGACCGGCACGACGAAGTTTCTTTTCCTCAAAATCAAAGCCCAGCGGTTCAATCAGATGTAATGCACAGCCGTTATTGGCACTTAAACGGATGATATTGCCGGTATTGGGGGCAATTCTGGGTTCAAATAAGGCAATATGGAACATCAGTTATTTCCTGCTTATGGACTTAAAAAGGCTCAACATGAATATCAAGCTCCAGCAGAGTTTTAATGGCCTGCCGGGTAGCCGCTACTGAACCCGTGGTAAAGTAATGGACTGCCGGGGAGCGGCTTATTGTTTTATTCTCATCCTGCCCGATAATTCTGCTGAGCTGATCCGCTACCGCACGGCTGGTATCCACCAGAGTGATATCGGCATTCACCATTTCTCTGATAGTATCACTTAAAAAAGAGTAATGGGTACAGCCCAGCACCAGGGTATCAATATCCTGCTGCAGTAGAGGCTGCAGATATTTGTTCAGTAAAGCTCGGGTATCCGCTGCGGCTACCGCACCCTGTTCCACTTTATCGGCCAGTCCCGGACAGGCCTGACTATAAAGCTTAATGGACTGAGCATAACGTTGTATAAGCTGCTGATAACGTTCACTGGCAATCGTGGCGGTAGTGGCCAGCACCCCTACTCTGGCATTTTGAGTAAGCTGGACTGCCGGTTTTATACCTGGCTCCACACCAACAAAGGGGATACCATAATCCTGACGGAACTGATCAATAATGGATGCGGTGGCGGTATTACAGGCAATAACGATAACCCCGGCTCCCTGTTCAAGCAGTTTTTCGGTAATGATCCGGGAGCGCTGCTCAACAAAGCTTTCGTCTTTACAGCCATAGGGGGCATGGGCACTGTCAGCCACATAGAGAATGGTTTCATCGGGGAGTAGTTTGCAGACCTGCTGTAAGACGGACAGCCCGCCTAGGCCGGAATCAAAAATACCTATGGGATTGTGGTTCATAGGGACCGGTCTATTCAGCTTTGTAATCTCTGCTCAATAAATTATGCACGGCCTCTCTGGGCGACAAGTTCTCATAAAGTACCTTGTAAACCTGTTCGACAATCGGCATTTCCACTTCAAGCTGATTAGCCAAGGCATAAACCAGTCTGGCAGTCTGTACGCCTTCAACCACCTGCTGTATTTCTTCCTGGGCCTGCTCTATGCTCTGACCTTTACCAATAGCCAGCCCCATGCACCGGTTTCTGGACTGATCATCGGTACAGGTAAGTAGTAAATCCCCCAGACCGGAAAGCCCCATCAGGGTTTTTTGCTGGCCGCCCAGTCTGTCTGACAGACGGCCTATTTCATTTAATGCCCGGGTGATTAGAGCAGATCGTGTGTTGGCTCCAAAACCCAGACCATCAGCAATACCGGCCGCAATAGCCATAACGTTTTTGACCGCACCTCCCACTTCCAGTCCGGTTATATCATCACTTAAATACGGTCGAAAGGTTTCATTGCAGAGCAAGGCGGCAAGGTGTTGTGAATAGTCGGGATTATTGGCCGCTATGGTAACGGCAGTCGGCAGGCCTATGGCCGCCTCTTTTGCAAAAGTCGGCCCTGAGATAACGGCCTGATTGGGTATATTACCCAGCACTTCTGCGACCACCTGATGCAGTAACTGGCTGGTTTCTGCTTCCAGCCCCTTGGTGGCCCAGGAGATATTCTGAATGTCAGGTTTAATGGTCTGAATTTTGTTCAGGGTATCACGAAAGGCATAGCTGGGAATGACCAGCAGCAGATCATGGCTCTGAGTGACGGCCTGCTGCAGATCGCTGGTCACCTGCAGGCCTGAAGGAAAAGCAATACCAGGCAGAAAAAACGGGTTTTCACCCGCCTCCTGCATGGCCAGCATTTTCTGTTTATTTCTGCCCCAGAGAAGAACTTTATGACCGTTTTTTGCCAGCAGGATCGCCAGTGCGGTTCCCCATGAACCGGCACCAATAATACTGATGGTATTGTTTGTGGTCACGCTATTGTCTCTATGCCATCACTGAATTAATGAACGGCATCAGAACCAGTCTCATCAGAATTTTCCTGTGCCTGACGCTGCTGCAAATGCTGGGCATAGACCGCATCAAAATTAACCGGCTGCAGAATAAGCTGCGGGAAGCCGCCTTTATTAACCAGCTCGGAAATTACTTCACGAACATAGGGGAACAGCAGGTTCGGACAATAACTGCCCAGCATATGATCCATCTGCTCTTTTTCAAAACCGGAGACATTAAAAATACCGGCCTGTTGTACTTCTGCCAGAAACGCAGTTTTGTCTTCGGTTTTAACGGTCGCAGTGACGGTTAAAACCACTTCAAAGACATTATCGGCCAGTGGATTGACGGCAGTATGTAAATCGACTTTCAGTTCCGTTTCCCACTTTTCGGTAAATATCTTCGGTGAGTTTGGTGTTTCAAAAGAAATATCTTTACAGAAGATTTTCTGAATTACAAACTGCTGTTGAGCCTGATCTTCACCATTTGAATTTACTTGTTCGTTTGCCATTAATTGTGACTTCCCTAATATAAGTGTTAAGTGTTAAGTGTTAAGTGTTAAGTGTTAAGTGTTAAGTGTTAA
>JANELJ010000012.1:8846-15723 GCA_024511395.1 Gammaproteobacteria bacterium
TAAGTGTTAAGTGTTAAGTGTTAAGTGTTAAGTGTTAAGTGTTAAGTGTTAATGATTTTGACGGCCATTGGGTTTAATTTTAAGTAACTGTTTATAAGTGACTCTGTACCCACTGGATCAAGCTGTTTTGATCCAGTGCTCCCGCCTGGCGGGCAATTTCCCGACCATGATGAAACAGGGCAATAGTTGGAATACTCCGAATACCGTATTGAGCCGCCAGAGCCTGTTCCTGCTCTGTATTGACCTTAACCAGTTCCAGTTTATGCTTAAAATAGCTGGCGGTCTGTTCAAACACCGGTGCCATCATTTTACAGGGGCCGCACCAAGGTGCCCAGAAATCCACCAGTACCGGTAAATCATTTTTCTGAATATGTTTGTTAAAGCGGGCTGTGTTCAGTTCTACCGGTTTACCGGGTAATAATATCTGATGACACTTGCCGCATTTTGCCCCGGCCGCCAGTTTGGCAACAGGAATACGGTTGACCGCATCACAATGAGGACAAACGATATGTACGCTATCTGTCATGCGCTTTTCTCCATTTATATATAGTATTTAAAAATAATGTTTATTACTTATAAATGGGAACGTTTATCCAGTTTTAAAGTTTTATATGACTATATCCGGAAAAAACAGCGCATCCAGTTTGCCGGCAGACTCTAGAGCAAATATGTCATCACAACCGCCGACATGGGTACCGCCGATAAAGATCTGCGGTACGGATGTGACTCCGTTGCTTTTCTGGATCATTTCTTCACGTAATTCAGGCTGCGCACCGACATCAATTTCGTTATAGCTGACTTCCTTAGCATTGAGCAGGCCTCTGGCCCGAACACAATAAGGACAGTATTGAGTCAGATAAATAGTAATTTCTGCTTGTTGTTTGGACATGGCTTAACCTTTTCTCAAGCGTGTGAAAAATCTGAATTAATGTTACTCATCAACACTTTTTTAAGCTTTTTTCATTGGTAAATTTTCTTTTTCCCAGGCCATTACACCGCCACTCAGGTTATGGACGTTTTCAAAACCGTGTTTTTTCAGAATGCTGCAGGCACGACCCGAACGGCTCCCGGAACGGCAACTAAGAATAATATGTTTATCTTTGTACTTGTTTAATTCGTCCACCCGGCCTTTCAGGGCACTGAGCGGAATATGAATGGAATCAGGTATATGGCCGGACTGGTATTCCTTGTCTTCACGAACATCCACAATGACGGTGCCGGGTTCATGGCTTAATAGCTGTACCGCCTGCAAAGCGCTGATATCGTAAGAAGATTTGATAAATGAATTGATGATCATTCCCAGCAGGAAGAACCACATCAGGATCATCACCCAATTCGTTGTGACAAATTCGTTCAAATGTTCCATGTATTTAAAACCACAACCTCAAAAATTAATGCTGTATGTGCCAGAAGGCGTATATTGTGCCGGTAAAAGCAAAAAAAACCAAACAGAAATTACCTCTGATTGGTTTTTTAGTCATAATTAAGTCTTTCAGCAGCAGACTGAATACTGCTGCAGATTTAATTACTGATGTGTACTTTATTACAGGAGTTTACAACAGCAGCTAACTGCCCAAAGTACAGAATACATCTCTCATCATGCCGATTAAACGCAAGGTTCTGGCATCGCCCACTCGATAATACACTCGATTTGCATCTTTACGGGAAGCAAGAATGCCCTTGTCCCGGAGAATGGCCAAATGCTGTGAGATATTACTTTGTGAAGTGCCTACCTTTTCAACAATATCCTGAACACTGATTTCTGCATCGCCCAGGGTACATAAGATTTTTAATCGCAGGGGATGAGACATCGCTTTTAACGACCGTGAAGCACGATCAATATCTTCATCATGTGACATTAAATCCATATTCATATCACAACAGTCCGTCTCGCTCAGGTTAAATTGGTCACCCATTATTTATCACCTATTTATCACTTATATTTATTTATCCAAGTTTATACGCATATCCATCTTTACACTCTTTCTTAATACTTAGTATATTCAGCCTAGATTATTCGCTAATATAACAATAACAGTATACAATAATATTTGGGGTAATGAGTATGTTTTTTTTCAAAAAAATCATTTAATTTGTTTTTTTTGAAAATTTTGACCGTATTTTACTTTTTCTGCTCTAAAAAAACACAATTTAGCTTATTAAGGCCATTTGTATCACTGCTTTACCCTGTTTTGAATAAAAAAATGACTGGATAAAGTGTTTGTCACAAATCTTTTGGTATAATAGTGGTTTTTCAGTATCAGGCTTGATAAAACAGTGCTTTAACCCCATATAGACTCGTAAACATGAGTCTTGAGCAGAACCTCATATCGAGCTAATTTTTACGCGTCATTTGCAAGCTTGAAAAAGCCGCCAAGTTGCCTGCAAACGTCCAAACCGGATTAATCCAGAACAAATTATGTCAAAATCATCAACACCCCCAAAACCTTTAACACTGGTTATTCTTGATGGCTGGGGTTATTCTGATAATCCAAGCCATAATGCAATTATTGAAGCCAAAACACCGGTGTGGGACAAATTATGGAAGGAAAGGCCGCATACCCTGATTAAGGCCTCTGGTGCTGAAGTCGGGCTGCCTGCCGGTCAGATGGGTAATTCTGAGGTTGGCCATCTTAATATCGGTTCCGGACGCGTCGTTTACCAGGAGTACACCCGGGTCAGCCGGGCCGTACGTACCGGTTCTTTCTTTACCAACTGCACCCTGACCGAGGCTGTGGATCAGGCGCTGGAAAATGATAAAGCCGTCCATATTATGGGGCTGCTGTCTCCAGGCGGCGTACACAGCCACGAATGTCATATTCATGCCATGGCCAAACTGGCTGCAGAGCGCGGTGTCAGTAAGTTATACCTCCACGCTTTTCTGGATGGCCGTGATACGGCTCCACGCAGTGCGAAAGAATCCATCACAGCCATGCAATCAGTCTTTGATGAACTGGGTCATGGACGCTTTGCCTCAATTATAGGCCGCTATTATGCCATGGATCGGGATCATCGCTGGGAACGGATAAAATCCACCTATGATGTGATTGCCGATGGTAAAGGTGAATTCAGTGCCAAATCAGCAATGGAAAGTCTGGACGAGGCCTATCAGCGCGGTGAATCTGATGAGTTTGTCCAGGCTACGGCTGTTATCCCAAAAGGGACTAAGCCGGTGCGGATTGAAGACGGCGATATTATGATCTTTATGAACTATCGTTCCGACCGTGCCCGCCAGATCACCCGACCTTTTATTGAAGATGATTTTGAAGCCTTTAAACGGGATCGCCGTTTTAAACTGGGGCAGTTTGTCAGCCTGACTGAGTATTCTTCCAAGTTTGATATTCCGGTCGCCTTTCCACCCGAACGCCTGAACAATGTCTTTGGTAAATATATTTCCAAACTGGGTTTACATCAGCTACGTATTGCAGAAACTGAAAAATACGCCCATGTCACCTTTTTCTTTAACGGTGGCGAGGAAGAACCCTTCCCCTATGAAGATCGTATTCTGATTGATTCACCGGACGTGGCCACCTATGATCTGCAGCCTGAGATGAATGCACCTCTACTGACTGAAAAGCTGGTAGAAGCCATTAAATCCAATGAGTACGATGCCATTATCTGTAACTTTGCCAATCCCGATATGGTGGGTCACACCGGTAATGAAGAAGCCACTATCCAGGCCATTGAAGCACTGGATAAATTTATTGATGCCATCTGCAAGGCCACTGATGAGGCTGGCGGTGAGTTATTACTTACTGCGGATCACGGTAATGCCGAACTGATGCTCAATGAAGATACCGGCCAGGCTCATACCGCTCATACCTGTAATCCTGTCCCCTTTGTTTATGTGGGTCATCGTGATGCGGTTATGGCGGAAACCGGAGCCTTATCCGATATTGCCCCGACTATGCTGTACCTGATGGGTCTGGATATCCCGTCGGAAATGAATGGCCGGCCACTGCTGACTCTGCAGGAAGATATTGAAACACCTGTCGAATAATTCGATTCCTGCTATGCACCCCATAATCAGTCGCCTCGCACTGCTGATTATGCTGCTTTCCCTGTTATTCCCATCCTGCGTATTCAGCAGCAACAGCTCAAGCTCAAAAGGCCAGCTAAAACAACAGCAGTTAAATCAGCTGCGCCAGCAAATTAAAGGCCTGAAATCCAGCCTAAAACAGCAGCAGCATCATAAATCCCGCCTGGAACAGGAAATTCAGCAGGCAGAACAACGCATTGCTGATACTGCTCGGAAACTGTTTAACACCGGAAAGAAAATCCAGCAGCTTAACAGCAGCTTGGAACAGCTAAACCAGCACCTGGAAAAACACAACCGGGAATTAAGGGTTCAACAGGAACTGCTGTCCGGTCAGTTACAGGCCAGTTATAATATTGGCCGTCAGGAATACATTAAATTACTTCTTAACCAGCAGAACCCAGCCACCATCAGCCGGATCATGACTTATTACGATTATTTTAATCGTTCCCGCAGCAGGCAGATAGATGAAGTCAACCAGCTGCTCAGCAGTATCAGCGCCGATAAACAGGCCATCAGCCTGACCCGGCAGAACCTGCGAGAACAGCAAATTCAACTGGAAAATGAAAAGCGTCAGCTGGAACAGAAACAGGCACAGCGTAATGAACTGGTGAATAAACTGGATCAGAACATTGCCTCTAAAGACAAACAGTTAAAAGATCTGCTGCGAGACAAAAAGAACCTTACCCGCTTAATCAAAAAACTGAAAAAAGCCCTGGATGATATTCCGGCCCTGCCTACTGAAAAACCCTTTAGCAAACAACAGGGCAGGCTCTACTGGCCGGCTAAAGGCAAGGTAAAAAAACTTTATAATCACTGGCGCAGTGTGGGTGAAGTCAAATGGCAGGGCAATATTATCAGTGCTAGGGAAGGTACACCGGTACATGCCATTTCTCATGGCCGGATTGCCTATTCTGACTGGCTGCGCGGTTACGGTCTGATTGTTATTATTGATCACGGTGACGGTTATATGAGTCTGTACGCCCATAACCAGGCTCTGCTTAAGGAAGTGGGCGACTGGATTGAGAATAATGAGATTATTGCTACAGTTGGTAGTAGCAATGGTTTAAAACAGGCCGGCCTGTATTTTGAGATACGCCATAATGGCAAGCCTGATAATCCCTCCCACTGGTGTAAAAAAAGAAGAAGTTAACCTATTGTAATTACTAGCCCTATCGGCAAAAATATACCTTGGTTAACTGAAAAATACGCCTTATTTGAACTTTTATAACAAATAATAATCTGATAAACGTTATCCAGACAATTTTTCCCTATTACCCGGAGCCATGGATGTTAAAGCCAAAGTATGTATCGCTTGTTTTTATAATCAGCCTGTTTATCAGCAGTACGTTTATCAGTGCTCAGGTATATGCTAAAGACACCAAAAATGCCCCGGAACCCCTGCCGCTGGATATTCTCAAAGAGTTTACCGATGCCTTTGCCAGCATTAAAAATGACTATATGGAAAAAATTGACGATAAAACCATTTTAAAAAATGCCATTAAAGGCATGCTCTCCGGACTGGATCCCCATTCCAGTTACCTGGATGAACAGTCTTTCCAGCATTTAAAAGAAGGTACCTCCGGTGAATTTGGCGGGCTAGGTATTGAAGTGGGCATGGAAGACGGACTGATTAAGGTCATTTCCCCAATTGATGATACCCCGGCACAAAAGGCCGGCATTCAGCCAGGAGACTTAATCTTTCGCATTGACGGCAAAGCCGTCAAGGACATGGAACTGGATGAAACCGTTAAACTGATGCGCGGCAAACCCGGCACCAAAATCGAGCTGACCATCCTGCGTAAAGGCAATGACAAACCCCTTAAAATTACCATTACACGAGCAGTCATTAAAGTTAAGAGCGTTAAGTCCCGCTTACTTGAAGATGGTTATGGTTATATCCGCATTTCCAGTTTCCAGTCCCGCACGGCTGAACAGCTAAAAAAAGCCCTAAAAAAACTGGTTAAGGAGAATCATAAGCAGCCCCTGAAGGGACTGGTGCTTGATTTACGCAATAATCCCGGCGGGGTACTTAACGGCTCAGTGGATGTGGCTGATGTTTTCCTCGATGAAGGGCTGATTGTTTATACCCAAGGACGCATCAAGGATTCTGAACTACGCTTTTCCGCTATCCATGGTGATGCCCTTAAAGGCGCCCCTATGGTGGTACTGGTTAATGGCGGTTCTGCCTCTGCTTCTGAAATTGTGGCCGGCGCCCTGCAGGATCATCGTCGTGCCATTATTATGGGCTCTACCACTTTCGGCAAGGGCTCAGTACAGACCATTAAACCGCTGACCACAAAAACAGCCATTAAACTGACAACTGCGCGCTACTATACGCCTTCAGGCCGTTCCATCCAGGCCGAAGGCATTGTACCGGATATTACCCTGGCTAATGTCAGTCTCGAGGCCAAAAAGAATATGCACTTTGGCCCTATCAAGGAAGCTGATCTTAAAGGCCATCTGGAACAGACCGATAAAAAAGCAAAGGACAAAAAAACCAGCAGTACTAACAATAAAAAAGACAAAGATAATAAAGAACAGGAAAAGCCGGAAAAGACCGACTATGCTCTGCATGAAGCCTTAAACCTGCTTAAAGGCATCAATATTATGAAAAAAGAAAAAACGGATAAAAAAAATAACAGCAGCACACACCAGTATTATCCGCCATAAACGCCTGTTAGCTTCTGCTCTGCTGATGCTCATTAGTTTTGCGGCCAGTGCTCAGCCAGTCACACCTGAAATTCCGGCCGGCTCCAGCTACATCGCTATTATTATTGATGATCTGGGTTACAAATATACCGAAGACAACCGGGCTGTTGACCTGCCCGGTAATGTTAC